>NZ_JBVAYN010000002.1:0-218432 GCF_055420065.1 Massilimicrobiota sp. mt181 | reverse complement strand
AAAAAGAATATGAGTGAACTTATTCAAATTGATAATTTAAATAAAAAATATGGAAAGAAATTGGTTTTAAAAGATGTTCATCTTACTTTGACAAGTGGAAAAATCATTGGATTATTAGGACCAAATGGGAGTGGGAAAACAACGCTCATCAAGATACTCAATGGGTTACTCAAAGATTATGAAGGACATATTCATATTGATCAGCAGCCTATCGGTGTTCATTCTAAAAGTGTGATTTCTTATTTGCCAGATGAACCCTATTTTGAAAACTGGATGACAACGAGTGATGCTTTGAATTTATTTGTTGATATGTATGAAGACTTTGATTTAAATAAAGCTCTATCTTTGATGGAAAGAATGGATATTGAAAAGAGCATCAAAATCAAAGAGTTATCAAAAGGTATGAAAGAAAAATTTCAGTTAATTCTTGTCATGTCTCGAAAAGCGAAAATTTACATTTTAGATGAACCATTAGGTGGTATTGATCCAGCTGCCAGAGAATTGATTTTAGATATCATCTTAAATAATTATGCAGAAGATGCGCTTGTCTTATTATCGACACATCTGATTGCAGATATTGAGAAAATATTTGATGAAGTCATTTTCCTGAAGAACGGTGAAGTGATTTTACATGAAAATAGTGAAGATTTAAGAATGCGTAGACAAGCTTCTATTAATGATGTGTTTAAGGAGGAGTTCAAATGTTAAAATTAATGAAATATGAATTTATTCATTCCATGCGTTCCTTTTTTATTTCATTTTGTGTATTTTGGGGAGCATGCATTTTATTACCTTTCTTTTCTGAAGGATTGATTCCTGATATTCCGGTTCTTACTTTTTTTGTAGCATTTGGTTTTACAGTCTTAGTTATGGGAATAACTATTGCATTATTTGTCAGTATTTTTTCTAATTATTATCAATCTATGTTTAAAAGACCAGGATATCTCACATTAACATTACCTGTTTCATCAACTAAGCTTATTATTTCAAAATTGATTGTTTCATTTTTATGGTTGGTGATTGGTGGTATCGTCTTACTTTTTGGCGTATTACTGACGGGAATTGTGAGTGCATTTTTACAGAACAATTTATCTGTTATCGAATTACTTCAAGGTATTCCTTATGTTTTTAAAAGCTTTTTGAAAGCTATTTCTTATGATATACCAGGATTTTTGTATAATTTGATTTTATTGATAGTCCAAGTCTATTTTTTAATTATATCTATCTACTTTTCATTAACGATTGCTCATACAAAACTTTGTCGCCATCATCGTTTACTTGTAGGTATCTGTATCTGGATTGTACTAGAGGTGCTTGTTTCATGGTTACAAATGGGATTGGCTATAATCGGAATCACTTCAGATGGTTCAGGAATTATTTATAATTTCATCACTTTATTCATCGGATTGGCGCTCACAATGTTAACGATTTATATGATTGACCATCAGATTGAAATAGAATAGAAAATGCTCACTGAACATCAGTGAGTTTTTTGATAGTAGGAAATTTTTTCTATATGAGTAAGAAACTTTTCTTTTTATAAAATTTATAATAAGATATGAAAAATGAAGAGGGTGATAAGATGATAAAAGCAGTGATTTTTGATATGGATGGACTTTTAGTTGATACGGAAGTCATTTCATATCAATGTTATAAAAAATTGATTGAAAGCTATGGTTATACATTTACAATGGATGATTATGTGAAAGACTATCCAGGTCGACAGTTAAAAGTCTCTTTACAGTTTATTAAAGAGCGTTATCATTTGGATTATGATATTGAAGAAACATTTCAATATTTTCATCAACGAGAAGCCCAATTGATGCAAGAAGATGGTGTGGCATTAAAAGCGGGAGCTAAAGAACTATTACAATATCTTCATGGTCATCAATACAAAATAGCACTAGCAACGTCTAGTTTGGCTGCACGCGCCAATCAAATATTAAAAGACTGTCAGGTTTTGGATTATTTTGATACTATGGTCTATGGACCCGATGTTTCTAGAGGAAAGCCATTTCCAGATATTTTTCTTAAGGCTTGTGAGAAATTAGATGTTTTGCCATCAGAGGCGATTGTTTTAGAGGATAGTGAAGCAGGTATACAGGCCGCTTATGATGCGCATATTCCTGTTTATTGTATTCCAGATTTAAAACAGCCAGGAAAGGAATATGTCCAAAAGGCGCAAGGAGTTCTTTCATCTTTATTAGATGTTATCCCAGTTATAGAAAATATGCGATGAAATAAAAAAACTATAATCAACCTGATATGATTGATTATAGTTTCTTTTATAATAATTGAATGTGATTTTCCTGACAGAGTTTCATT
Organism: Massilimicrobiota sp. mt181; assembly: GCF_055420065.1. NCBI lineage: Bacteria > Bacillati > Bacillota > Erysipelotrichia > Erysipelotrichales > Erysipelotrichaceae > Massiliimicrobium > Massilimicrobiota sp. mt181. Next base: position 216,107 of record NZ_JBVAYN010000002.1, on the reverse strand, counting down.
GTTTCTTCATCCCATAATGAGGCCTGAACTTCACCAATATGGGCTTTTCTTAAAAAGAACATACATAAACGACTTTGACCAATTCCGCCACCAATACTTAATGGAAGAACATGATTGATAATATTTTGATGGAAAGGCAGAGATAAACGTTCTGTAGCACCTGCTTTTTTTAATTGTTCTTGAAGTGCCTGATCATCAACACGAATGCCCATACTTGAAATTTCTAAAGCATCATCTAATTGTGTATTATAAACGAGGATATCACCATTCAATTTCCAGTCATCATAATCAGGAGCACGTCCATCATGTTTATGACCTGATTTTAAAAGATCGCCAATCTGTAAAATACACACAGCTTTTTTTTCTCTCACTATGGCTCTTTCTCTTTCTTTAGGTGTTAAATCTGGATATAAATCTTCTAATTCCTGAGAAGTTATAAAATAAATTTCATCTGGTAAAATGGATTCACCTAACTGAGGATAATGTCTAATCATTAAGAATTCTACATCTAATAAAGCATTATATATTTTAGAAACAATGGCTTTTAAATAATCCAAGGTACGATCTTCTTTAGAAATGACCATTTCCCAATCCCATTGGTCAACATACATAGAATGAATATTATCTAATTCTTCATCTTTTCTAATCGCATTCATATCTGTATATAATCCTGTGTGTTGTTCAAAACCATAACGATGCAAAGCATCTCTTTTCCATTTCGCAAGTGAGTGAATAATTTCAATTTCATCGTCATGATTGAGTTCAAATGATGTAAAAGAAACAGGTTTTTCAATACCGTTTAAATCATCATTAAGTCCTGTGTTTTTTAATAAAAATAATGGAGCAGAAACACGTGTTAGACGTAACTGCTCTGCTAGACGTCTTTCAAAAGTATCTTTAATCATTTTGATAGCCACTTCTGTTTCAATTAGATTTAAGTGTGGACTATAATCTTTTGGTATGATAATATGGCTCATTTGTTGATTCCCCCTTCAATAATGTCACTATTATATTATATTGTTATGCAATAGTCAAAATGATATTTTTAAAAAAACATATAAAATGATTGATATTTTAGAAAAAATATAAAAAGGTGATGAAATATGCTTAAATATTCTAATCGTATTGACTTGTATTTTAAAATTGTATACAATAAAGCAAATATGGAAAGCGGGTGTAAAAGAAGCATGAGTGACAAGAAATATATCAGTACAAGAGGACAACAGAAACCACTAGATTTTTATGATGCTATTTTACAGGGAATTGGTAGCGATGGTGGTTTACTGGTACCTGATTTTGAATTAGAACAAAAAGATTTAAAGTCTTTACAGAATTTATCATATGTTGATATGGCGACAGAAATTATTTCATCTTTTGTGGATGAAAATGCAAAAGAAGAAATAAGAGAACTTTGTCAAAAAGCTTATGGAAATGGTTTATTTCCTCAGGAAGTTGTGCCAGTCAAAAAAGCTGGAGATGTTTATATTGCAGAACTTTTTCAAGGGCCAACAGCTGCCTTTAAAGATATGGCATTATCATTGTTGCCACATTTTATGACTTATTCTTTAAAGAAAAAAGGTGAAGAAAGAAAAGTCATGATTTTGGCTGCGACTTCTGGTGATACAGGGAAAGCAGCTTTGGAAGGATTTAAAGATGTTGAGGGAACTTATATTCAAGTCTTTTATCCAGTTGATGGGGTTTCTCCAATTCAAAAACAACAAATGATTACACAAACAGGATCAAATGTTGATGTTGTGGGTATTCAGGGGAATTTTGATGATGCTCAGACTGCTGTCAAAAAAGCTTTTCAATCTCCTGATTTGAAGGATTTGTGTGATGAACATCATGTCTTTTTATCTTCAGCTAATTCTATTAATATTGGTCGTTTGATTCCACAGGTTGTCTATTATTTCTATTCATATATGACACTTGTTCATGATCAGGAAATCAAGCTAGGAGAACCGGTTAATTTTACAATTCCTAGTGGAAACTTTGGTAACTGTTTAGCTGGAGTGATTGCTAGAAAGATGGGACTTCCAATCACAAAGTTCATTGTTGCTTCTAATAAAAATAATATTTTGACAGATTTCTTCCGTACAGGGAAATATGATGCACGTCGTGATTTCTATAAAACGAATGCACCGGCTATGGATATTCTTGTTTCCAGCAATCTTGAAAGATTGGTTTATATGGTCAGTCAGGACAGTCAAAAAGTTCAGACATATATGGATAATTTGAATAAACAAGGTGTTTATGAAATCTCTGATGATTTATTAGAAAAATTACAGACTCTCTTTAAAGCAGGATGGCTTGATGAAGATGAGGTTTTATCTGTTATTCATACATGTTTTGAAGAAACAGGATACTTATTGGATACACATACAGCGATTGGTTATGGTGTCTATAAAGAATATCAGAAAGCTTTTCGTGATGAAACAAAGACAATCATTTTAGCAACAGCTTCGCCATATAAATTTGCTGATTCAGTTTATGAAGCCTTAGAAAATCAGAAACTTCCTGAATATGAAGCAATAGAAGCTGTGCATCAAAAAACTGGTGTTCCTATTCCAACACCATTGGTACATCTAGACCAAAAAGAAGTCAAACATCATAAAGTGATTCATAAAGATGATATTATTCAAGAAATATCTCAAAAAATTAAGGAGTTATCATTATGAGAGTCAAGGTCAAAGTACCAGCTACTAGTGCCAATTTAGGACCGGGATTTGATGTCGCAGGATTGGCTGTCACATTATATAATACTTTTGTCTTTGAACTGTTGGATGAAGGATTAGAAATTACAGGTTGCCCTCAGCAGTTTTGTAATCATGACAATTTAACTTATCGTGCATTTGTGGAAGGAGCTCAGGCATGTGGACTTCAATTCCAAGGTTTGCGTATTGAGTGTAGTGGGGATGTTCCTTATACAAGAGGTTTAGGAAGTTCTTCCACATGTATTGTGGCAGGAATTGTTGGTGCCTATGCCTTTATGGATCGCAGTGAAGAGCGTCAGGAAATACTCGAATTAGCGACACAAATAGAAGGACATCCTGATAACGTTGCTCCTGCTATCTTTGGTGGATTGACGGTTTCAGTCATGAATGGACAACAGGTCACAACTCTAAACATTCCTGTGAAACATGATTATCGTTTTGTGGCATTTATTCCACCATTTACATTGTCTACTGAAAAATCACGTGCAGTCTTACCTCAGCAATTACCACGTCAGGATGCCATTGCCAATGTTTCTCATTTGGCATTGATGGTGGCATCATTGATTAATGGTTATGATGAAGGTTTAAAGCTTGGGTTTAAAGATCGTTTACATCAACCTTATCGTGGAACCTTAATCAAGGGATATGATGAAATCATGTCTGTCTTAGAACAGGATGATAATGTACTGGGTTGTTATTTATCTGGTGCTGGTCCAACAATTATGGCGGTTATTAGAGAAAGCGATAAAAAAGGTGTCGTGAGAATGAAAGAAGAACTTGGTGATTTATTAACAGATTGGCAAGTTGAGAAATTAGAGCTGGATATGCGTGGTTATACATGCGATTATGAATAAAGGTATCAGAGGATACCTTTTTGTATATGGAAAAAAGTTTTTTTCTCCGTTATAATAATCTGGAAAAAGGAGCTGAATGGAATGAAAAATTATCATACACATACAAGACGTTGCCATCATGCGATTGATAGTGAAGAAGATTATATTCAAGCAGCTATTCAATCAGGATATACAGAGCTGGGATTTAGTGATCATACACCATGGGTTTATGAGTCTTCTTTTCATCCTACAATGCGCATGGAAGCACGTGAGATTGAGGATTATGTGACAACTTTATTATCTTTAAAAGAGAAATATAAAAATCAGATAACCATTAAAATAGGTTTGGAATGTGAATATTTTGAAAGATATATGACTGGACTAGAAAATATGTTAAAACAATATCCTATTGATTATATTATTTTAGGGAACCATTATGATGAAACAGATGAAAATGGTCTTTATTTTGGTTATCCATTAACTGCACAACAATTGAAGAAATATGTAGATAGCTGCATCAAAGCTATTCACACTGGATTATATAGCTATATTGCTCACCCGGATTTAGCACGATATGATACAACAGATCCTCTTTACAAACAGGAAATGAAGAGATTGTGTGAGGAAGCGAAACATTTGAATATACCTTTAGAATTTAATTTATTGGGATACAAAACCCATCGTCATTATCCAAATGAAACATTTTTTAAGCTTGCCAGTGAAGTGGGAAATCGTATTATTATTGGAACAGATGCCCATGAAAGTGCAGCATTATTGGATATGCATACATATCAGCAGGCTAAATCTTATATTGAATCTTTAGGATTAACATTAACGGAAGATATTTCGTTTTTAAGATAATGATTGCGTTAGTGAAATTTTATAGTTAAATTTACAAAAAATACATATAATCATGTTATAATAGAAAACAAGAGGAGAGAAGATATGGAACACGTTACAGATATAGATAAAAAAGATTATATAGATGAGTGTAAAGAAATTGTCAGAACAACAATTGCTTTAGAAAAAATAGAGTTATCAGATCATGAACTCACATTATTAACGGAAGAGATTATGGATACATCCTTATCAATAGGTGGCGACTTTTCAAAAGACAATATCCGTTATATAGCTGTACAATATGTACGCAATCAATTTTTACCACGTTTTTTAAAAGCTCACAAAGGAGGGTAAAATATGGCATTTGAAAAAGCAGTTATGGAAAAGTTCATGGCTGAACATCAATCACAGTATGTAGGAAAATATCGTTATCATAGTGGTTATCGAACAGAAGAAAATACTTTTAAGGTTCATTATTATATGCTGGATCTTAATTTCAGACAGATTGATATCTTTGTTGAAATTCATTGTCAGGATGAAATCACATATACTTTTTCTGAAGATCTGCATGAGCAGGAGAAAGTTTATATAGTCAAAGATGCACTTTCTAGAGTTTTATCAAAATTAGGATATAAAAGAGTTTTGCATTATTCTCTTTATGAAAATTTTATTAAAACAGTATCTAATGAATTAAATATTTTAGCACCTATAGATTTCTGTGATATTTTAAGCTATATGAAATACCATCATGGTATTAATCAACAGACCATGGATGATTTTTATAAACTGTTTTTACCTTGTCTGAAAACTTATCTTAAGAAAAAGAACTATAAAAGTTTTATGGATTCAGTCAATCTTTTATTTGAATGTGTATTATATCAATATGAATGGGATGGAACCAATTCTAAGTATCTAGATACAGAGTATCAATATCATCTTTATTATATTAGAGAAATCATTCGTATTGTTTATCGCCATTTAGATAAGTTTTATAAGAATGTTCCTGATGAATTATTTAAGGCTATCAGAACACTCTGTTTAAATACACGTTTTACTTTTGCAATTATGACTGATTTTGGTTCAATGGTTTTATCACAATATTATGTTACAAAAGCAATTATCAATAAGTTTAAAGATGAATTTCTTTTAATTGATAAAGACTTTGTTTTAATCAATACAAAAGAAGAAGAAAAAAATAAAGGAAATCTTATTTTTTCATATATTTATTATATTTTTTATAGTGACTACGAACATTATTATGAAGTCTTGATTAATGTTTTGCGTAATATCATTCATTATATGTTGACTTTTGCGAATCATGATTTAGATTTGGCTTTAGGAAATTCTATTATTCATATGGAAGGTTATCAGATATTATTAGATTTATTCCATAGAGACTATAATACATTCGTATTTACTTGTTTCCCAATAGAGTCTTTTCCAGAAGAAATGAAACCAAAGGTGAGAGATGAACTTGTAACAGCAATACAATATTTTGCAGCACGAATGGAAAATGAAAGTTATCGCTTAAGTTCATTTGAACAAGTTGCGAATATCAGTAGATTATTAATGGATAATTTTAGGGAGTGGTATAAATGAAAAAGAAATTAGCGATTACAGGAGCAGTAGCTTCTACTTTAACGGCTTCAACTTTAACTGCTAGTATAGCTTTAGCCAATCAGTTTGCGAAAAAGATGTTATATCGTGAGCATTTAAGCAAAGAAGATCAGGGAGACTGGTATGAACAGCTTCATGCGAAAAAAGTGAAGATTCAAAATCATAAAAATTTATATTTACAGGCTTATTTAATTGAAAAACCATCTGCCAAACGAACTGTGGTATGTTTACATGCGATGATGGCTTCAGCACAATCTTTAATAGAAACGGTTCGTTATTTAGAAAGTATTTTTGAAAATGATAATATTTTAATGGCTGACGCTCATGCGCATGGGTTGAGTGATGGTTATATCCGTGGTTTCGGTTACCGAGATATTTTTGATTTGATGTATTTTAACACATATCTTTTACAAAAATATGGTGATGATCATCGTATTGTGATGTATGGACAAGGAATGGGAGCTAATACGATTTTAAATGCTTCAGGAATGGGAAAATTAAAAAATGTGGATTGTATTATCAGTGAAGGAGCTTATGATGATGTCTATCATTACTTAACTTTCAAATGTCAAAAAGAAATGAAAGTACCAAAGTATTTGGCTGGAAGAGTGATTAGAAAAGTCATTAAAGATGAGTTGAAAATGGATATTAAAAAGATGAATACAGTAGAATTGGTCAAGAAGAATCAAATTCCTACAGTTTATGTTCATTCTAAAAATGATAAAGACGTTCCTTTCCAGATGGTATTTCCATTATATAATCATGATGCTTCTCACAAATTATTATTTCCAATCAAAGAAGAACATCTTTATGAATTAAAAGATAAACAAGATTCTTATTCATTGTCTCTAATTGAATTTATCAATGAGAATATATAAATGGAAGGTATATATCAAGATGATATATATCTTTTATTTTGCTTTTTTAACCACTTACTTCATGAAATGAACCACTTAGGTTAAGAGCCTTTACAATCCAATGAATTCTGATTATATTAAGAATGTAAGAGGAGACAGAAATGAAAATTAAAGTGGAGATTGATGAAAGTTTAAATGAAGAAGAAATTATAATGAAGGTGCCGGCTTTGAATCAAAGAGTTAAGCTCATTCAAGATTTTTTAAGTGATTTATCTAAACAACAGACACAAATGATTTTCTATAAAGGACAAGTTGAATATTATTTGAATTTATCACAAATTCTGTTTTTTGAAACAGATGGAAAAGATGTACAAGCTCATACATCAGCAGATATGTATAAAATCAAATATAAACTTTATGAACTTGAAGAAATCTTACCTGGTTATTTTATGAGAGTATCAAAATCAACAATCCTGAATATGAAAAAAATTTATGCTATGCATAAATCCATATCTGGGCCATGTCTTGTTGAGTTTGAAAACACACATAAACAGGTTTATGTCTCTAGGCGCTATTATAAACTGCTTCGTATAAGATTAGAGGAAAAGAGGTTAATTGGATGAAGAAAAGTAGAATGTTTTGGGGAACACTTTTTATTGTATGTGCATTTTTATTGATTGTGACACAACTAGGAATATGGGAGATTAACATAAACATTTGGACATTATTGTTAACGATCTTTTTTGGTGTTACAGCCATTTGGAGTCTGTTTCATAAAAGACCTACTGGTTTGTTGTTTTCATTAGCTTTTTTAGCCATTCTTTATGACAAGCCATTGGGTATTGAAGCTATTACACCATGGACAGTGTTGTTGGCAGCATTGCTGGCAAGCATTGGTTGTCATATTTTGTTTCAACCTAAAACAAAAAAGAAATATCACGAAACTTTTCGAGATAAGGAAACAATAAAGGGTGAAAAAATATATATTGATGGTCAATTTGGAACTTATATGAGATATATTGATTCGCAAAATATTCAGTCTGTTTATATTAAAAATATGGCAGGAGTCATGAAAGTTTATTTTGATCATGCTGATGTTCAGGGACAGAGTTTTGATGTACAGATTGATGCAACATGTGCAATGCTTGAAATATATATACCAGCAACATGGAAGGTTATTGATCAGACAGATGTCATGTTATCACATCTAGAGATGGATGTTTCACCACAATCCTTGATAACGCATCAGATGATTCTTAAAGGCAAAGTGAATTTATCAGAAATAAAAATTATCAGTGTCTAGCTATAACATTGTCAGTGTTATAGCTTTTTGTAATGTTGTTTTAAAAATTGAGCGACCCCATCTTGATTATTGGAAGGAATGATTTTTGTAGCGTATGATTTTAGTTTTTCATGAGCATTTTCTACAGCGTAAGCTTCATCAGCAAGTTGAAACATATCAATATCATTTTTCCCATCACCAAACACAATCAGTTGTTGACAATGATAAAGTTCCTTTAATTGTGCTATAGCATGAGCTTTGTCAACATTTTGTGGCATGATTTCCAGCCATTGTTGTTTGGTGTATATGTCTTTTTGAAAAAGACAACGATATTGTTTTTGATAATGTAAATAAAAGGGTTGAAGTTTACTAGCTTCATCAATAAATGTGATATAAAAAATATCGCCATCATGCAAATGCTGTGGATCATGAATAGGGCGCATTCTTGGATCGTCATGTCTTGATGCAATATAGTCATTCATACCTGGTGTGCATTTTTCAGGAATGAAAGAGAACTTTTCTTCACCATGAATAAATGAATAAACAATGGGATATAGCTGATGAGACAAGAAATGATCTAAAACCTGATGAATATCAGATTCAAAAAAATGGGATAACAAAATCTTGCCATCACTGTTATCTCTAATAAATGCACCATTATAAACAATCAGAGGAATCGGTGCATTGAATCCTGCTGTGACTTTCTGTGCGGTTTGAAAGGAACGTGCTGTTGCATAGGAAAATAGCATTCCCTCTTTCACAAGTTCATTAATTGTTTGTATGGTATAGGTAGATAATTTCTGGTCAGAATTTAATAAAGTCCCATCTAAATCAGATACATATAATGTGCGCATAAAATAAACCTCCTTGTCTTTAGTTTAAAGGATATTATAAAAAAAGGGAAGTTTATCAATAAAATATGAAAAAATATGTTATAATGGCAAAAGCAAGAAGAGAGGAGAAAGATATGAAAACAATCAAAATACATAATGTTGCGATGAATGCGATGATTGCTTGTGTATATGCCATATTGACGATTATCTGCTCATCTTTTTCCTATGGTAGTATTCAGTTGAGATTATCAGAAATTCTGATTTTCTTAGCTTATTATAATCGAAAATTTATTCCTGGATTAGTGGTAGGCTGTCTCTTTGCAAATGTTTTTTCGCCAATGGGTATTTATGATATGCTTTTTGGAACTTTCGCAACACTATTGACATGTTTTGCACTCAATCGTGTTCATCATTTATGGATGGGAGCTTTGACAGGAGCGCTATTCAATGGTGTGATTGTCGGTTTGCAGCTTTATTATCTATTAGATTTACCTTTTTTTATAAATGCAGGATATGTGTTTTTAGGTGAAGGTATTGTTTTAATGATTGGTGTTATTCTATTTAAAATGATTGAAAAAAATGAGGTATTCATGAAGAAATATATTCTTCCTCAATAAGAAGTTCATATTGATGAGTTATAATAGAGAAAAGAAGATTTGAGGTGAAAACAATGAAAACATCCATAAAGATTCATGATTTTACTTTGAAAAGCATTTTGATTATGATGACTTATGCTGCACTATTAGTTTTAGGATTGATTTATTTTAAAACGATTGTGAATTATATTGGAAATTTGATTGGTATTGCACAACCGTTTATTATAGGTTTTGTTTTGGCATTTATCTTTAATATACCCATGAAACATATTTACAAAAGATTGCCAATAAAAAATGAAAAAAAGAGAAAAACAATTTCAGCTATTTTATCCATTTTATTAATTATTTTAGTAATTGTGGTTATTATTATGGTCATAGTCCCACAAGTTATAGAAAATGTCAGATCATTGATTGATAATTTACCAGAAATCTTTGCGCAGGCTGAAAAGTGGATGGATTATCTCTTGGCAGAAATTCATTTGTCTTCAGATGTTTTAGAAAGAATTAATGAGTTTCAAAATCGTTTTGCCCAAACTTTGCTTTCTACGCTGACAGCTTGGGCACCTGGGATTGCTTCAGGGGTATCACATTTCACCTCAAGTATCGTCAATATTTTTATGGGATTTGTGATGGCGGTTTATATGCTGTTTTCTAAAGATAAATTAATAAGACAAATCAAGAAACTGGCTCATGCTGTTTTTTCAGATCACCATTATCAGTATATCAGTGAAGTGGTTCATCTGACAGGATCAACTTTTGAAAACTTTTTAGCAGGACAATTAACAGAATCAGTCATTATAGGTGTTCTTTGTTATATTGGATGTATGATTTTGGATATTCCCTATGCTTCTATTGCAGCATTGGTGATTGGTTTTACTAACATCATACCTTATTTTGGACCTATTATTGGAGCGGCAATTTCTGCTGTTTTGATTGTTTTTGTGTCACCTGTTAAGGCTTTGATTTTTATAGTTTTCAGTACACTTCTTCAACAATTTGAATCAAATTTGATTTATCCACATGTTGTGGGAAGTTCAGTTGGTTTATCAGCATTATGGGTTTTATTTGCTGTGAGTGCTGGTGGAGGACTGTTTGGTATACCAGGCATGATTTTTGGTTTACCAACATTCTCAGTCATTTATGAATTGATTAGACGATGGACAAATCATCGTTTAAAAGAGAAACAATTATTAAAGCAAAAGGAGCAGTCTGTTTGATTGTTCCTTTTTTAGGGAGTTATGATGAAAATATTTGAATATGATGAAATGATTCATGAAGCGCCTTATAATGGAGGAGCGTATGTGATTTTTCCATATGATATCAGAGAGATTTTTCATAAAGGACGTGTCAAGGTTCATGTTGAATTCGACGGTATTCCTTATGATGGAAGTATTGTCAATATGGGTGTAAAGGATTCTCAAGGGAATATTTGTTATGTGATTGGGATAGTGAAATCTATAAGGAAAAGATTAAATAAGGGTGATGGCGATTGGGTTCATGTGATTGTAGAAGAAAGATAAAAAATAATGTTTTTTATGATATGAAAAATAATGACGTTAAGTTAATGAATGTAGTATAATAAAAACAGAAATGGAGGAAATAAAAATGGGATTTAGAAAAGACTTTTTATGGGGTGGAGCCATTGCAGCCCATCAGGCAGAAGGTGCCTGGCAAGAAGGAGGAAAAGGTGTCAGTATTGCTGATGTTATGACAGCCGGATCTAATGGTGTTGCACGAAGAATTACACATGGTGTTGTTGAAGGTGAAGATTATCCAAACCATGTTGGTATTGATTTCTATCATCATTATAAAGAAGATTTAGCTTTAATGGCAGAAATGGGATTTAAAGCTTTTAGAACTTCTATTGCTTGGACACGTATTTTTCCAAATGGTGATGATGAACAACCAAATGAAGAAGGATTAAAATTCTATGATGAGATGTTTGATGAAATGCACAGATTGGGAATTGAACCAATTGTCACTTTATCACATTTTGAAATGCCATATCATTTAGCTGAAAAGTATAATGGATTCATGGATAGAAGATGTATTGATTTCTTTGTGAAATATGCCAAAGTATGTTTTGAAAGATATAAAGGAAAAGTCAAATATTGGATGACTTTTAATGAAATCAATAATCAGGCTGAGTTAACAGCTATGGGAGCACATCACCTTGCGCAAGAAGGTGCCGTTCTTGTGAAAGAGGGCGATGATATTGAATACATGATGTATAAATCAGCACATCATGAATTGGTAGCAAGTGCTTTAGCTGTTAAAGCAGCACATGAAATTGATCCAGATGCAAAAGTTGGATGTATGATTGGTATGAATGGTGTCTATCCAGCAACTTGTAACCCTGAAGATGTTTTGAATGCACAACAAGCTATGCATCAAAAATATTGGTTTGTAGAAGTTCATGCAAGAGGACATTATCCAAAACATATATTAAAGAAATTTGAAAGAAAAGGATATGACAATTTTATCTTGCCTGAAGATGAAAAAGCATTAGCTGAAGGATGTGTAGATTATATTGGATTCTCATATTACATGAGTTATGCAACAAAATACACTGGAAGATTTGGTCGTTCATTTGATTTCTCAGAAGAAGATTTCGTAAGAAATACATACTTAAAAGCAAGTGACTGGGGATGGCAAATTGATCCAGTTGGTTTAAGATGGTGTTTAAACTGGTTTAATGATCGTTTTGAACTTCCAATGATGATTGTTGAAAATGGTTTTGGAGCATATGATAAATATATTGATGATAATGATCAATATGTTGTTGATGATCAATATCGTATTGATTACTTAGCTGCTCATATTGCTGCTATGAAAGAAGCTGTTGACTATGATGGTGTTGATTTATTAGGATATACAATGTGGGCACCAATTGATATCGTTTCTGCTTCTACTGGTGAATATGATAAACGTTATGGATTTATCTATGTTAATTATAACAATGCTCATGAAGGAGATTTCTCAAGAGCAAAGAAAAAATCTTTCTATTGGTATAAAAAAGTCATTGAAACAAATGGAGAAGATTTAGGATAATAAATAAAAGCAGGTCGATTTGACCTGCTTTTATATAGCCTTTGTATAGTCTTTTAACCATTGTTTTTCATCTTCATTTAAATATGGAGAAATTTTATCATAGACTTCCTGATGATACTGGTTTAACCAGTTTTTTTCTTTTTGAGATAACATATCCACCTCAATAGCATCTAAATCAATAGGCACGAATGTTAATGGTTCAAAATGTAAGAATTGTCCATATTCATTTTCTACACCCTTGACACATAATAATTCGTTTTCAATACGAATACCATATTGTCCTTCTAAATAGATTCCAGGTTCATCTGTGATATTCATGCCTGGTTCAAGTGTCACATTTTCATCCATAGATCTTAGTTTATAACGGAAACCTTGTGGACCTTCATGAACATTTAAAAGATGTCCAACTCCATGTCCAGTTCCGCATTGATAATCAATGTCTTCACTCCACATAGGACTTCTTGCTAAAATGTCTAAGCTTTGTCCTGTACATCCATGTAAGAAATGAGCATTTTGAAGTGTTAACATACCTTGTAAAACCATTGTGAAATGTTTCTTCTGAATAGGTGTAATTTGTCCTAAAACAAAAGTTCTCGTAATATCTGTTGTTCCATCCATGTACTGTCCACCACTATCAATTAATAACATACCATCCTGATCAATTGGTGAATATTGTTCTTTTGTAGGGTGATAATGCATTAAAGCGGCATTGTCTTTCCATGCACAGATTGTTGTAAAACTTGGTTCAATAAATAAATCCTGCTGTTGTCTAAACTCTAGGACTTTATCAGAAACACTCATTTCATCCATATCAATCTTTCCATAATTATTTTTAAGCCAATACATAAATTTAGTCATGGCAACACCATCTTTGATGTGTGCATTTTGAGAATTTTGAATCTCAACATCATTTTTAATAGATTTAAAAGCTTGAGAAGGATTCATACCATCTACAACCTGGCATTGAATAGCTTCAAATAATTGATAATTGATATGTTTTGTACTTAATAAAACACGTCCTGTTAATTCATGAGCATCTTGATAAATATCCTGATAATCTTTAATAATTACATTTTCCTGCTGTAAGGCTTTAACCATTTCTAAATCATAACTTCCTTTTTGGAGATATAAGTAAGAACGTTCATTAGTAATTAAAGCAAAAGCCAAAACAACCGGAGAACAAGGGATATCATTTCCCCTTATATTAAATGTCCATGCAATATCATCAAGACTGGCAATGATATGTGATTGACAATCATTTTCTTTCATATATTCTAATATGATTTCAATTTTTTCGTGTGCAGCTAAACCATGATATTGAATATCATAAAGGAAAGCTTTTTCACATGATCTTTGAGGACGGTCTTTCCAAAATTCCTGCATGAAATCAATACATTGAATCTGATAGTCTTTTTGAAGATGTTTTTCTAAATCTAATACAAAATGACAAGTCATTGTTTGACCATCAAAAGCAATGACTTCATGGTCTTGAACATGTTCTACCAAAAATTCTAATAATGTTGGAACACCTTTTTGTCCCATCTTCATCAAAGTAATACCGTCATAGAGTTCTTTAGCTGCCTGGATAAAGTAACGTCCATCAGTCCATAAATAAGCCTCGTTTGGTGTTACAAGCAGTGTTCCAGCACTTCCTGTAAAACCACTTAAATAAGCACGAGCCTGATAATAATCTCCAACAGTTTCTGACTGATGATCATCATCAGTAGGCACAATATAGTAATCAATATGTTTGTCTTTTAATAGTTCTTGAAATTCTTTAATCATTATTATTACCCCCACTAATACTTTATCATATTCTTACAAGTTTTGATAATAAAAATAATCAGAATATGATAAATAAGGAAAACTTATAGAAAGGATTAGAAATCTAGATTGATGATTTTGATGGAAAAGATAAAATAATAATGAGAGGAGATGAAAACCATGAGTCATGTTTTGATTGTTTATTATTCACAGGCCAATGGAAATACTAGAAGTATTGCCAAAAGGATTCATGAGAAGTGTGGATATGATTTGTTTGAAATTGAAACAATGGAACCTTATCAAGGAAGTTATGATGAAATTGTAGAAAGAGGAAAATGGGAAGTTGAGCATCACTTCGAACCTGTATTGAAAGCTGATGCCATAGATATATCTCATTACGATACCATCATATGAGGAACACCAACATGGTGGTATACAATGGCACCAGCCATGTTTTGTTTTATCAAACAGCATCATTGGGAAAATCGTAAAGTGATTCCTTTTCAGACACATGGTAGATGGCCAGGACATACTATTGAGGATATCAAACAATTATGCCAAGGGGCAATGTTTCAGTATGAACGGGCGATTCAATTTGATTCTCAAGGTGGAAATCGCTTAATAACAAAACCAGAAGAAATTGATGATTGGATAACGTTACTCATGTCATTATAAGGAGGAAATCAAAATGTCAATAAGTGAAAATGCAAAAAAATACCATGAAAGAATGTTTCCAGGTTATGATTCATCTTTAGCAAAAACAGATCCTGAATTTATTGAATTATTTGATAATTTTACTTTTGATGAAGTTGTGAATCATGATGATTTGGATGATAAGACAAGATTTTTAGCTATTTTAGCAACCCTGCTGGGATGTCAAGGGATTGATGAATTTAAGACTATACTTGTTGCTGCTTATCATATGGGTGTGACACCTGTTGAAATGAAAGAAATTGTTTATCAGGGAACAGCTTATTTAGGAATTGGAAGAACTTTCCCATTTTTACATGCTGTTAATGATTTTTGTACAAATCAGGGTATTGAGTTACCATTAGCTGGACAGTCAACGACAAATTCTCAAAACAGATTAGAAAAAGGGATTCAGGCACAGGTTAATATTTTTGGAGAGAGTATGAGAGATTTTTATCAATCTGGACCAGAAGAATCAAAGCATATCAATCATTGGCTGGCAGATAACTGTTTTGGAGATTACTACACAAGAGGTGGTTTAAACTATCAACAAAGAGAAATGATTACTTTTTGTTTCTTGGCAGCACAAGGAGGATGTGAACCTCAATTAACTTCACATGCGGCAGCCAATATGGGCATTGGAAATGATAAGCATTTCCTGATTCAAATTATTTCTCAATGTTTACCATATATTGGTTATCCAAGAAGTTTAAATGCTTTACGTTGTGTCAATGAAGCAGCTAAACAATAATGGAAAGAGAGAAACATCAAAATGAATAAAAGAAAATGTTTAATCATATCTGCTAGTCCTAGACGTCATGGAAATAGTGAAGTCTTATGCCAACAATTTGCTAGGGGAGCACAGGAACAGGGCGTAGATGTAGAAATAATTCATTTAAATGCTTATCAAATTGCTCCCTGCATTGCCTGTGAATATTGTCGACATCACGATAATCAATGTTTCCGTCAAGATGATGCCAATCAAATCATTCAAAAAATGATTGATGCAGATATCTGGGTTTTATCGACACCCGTTTACTTTTATAGTGTCTCTGCTCAGCTAAAACTTCTGATAGATAGAATATTTGCAAGAGAATATGAAATCAGAGAATCATCAAAAAGAAAAGATGCTTATTTCATCATCACAAGTGGTTCACCAGATCACCAGCAAATGGTTGGCACAATTGAAAGTTTACGAGGGTTTATCCGTGTTTTACGTACTGTTGATGAAAAAGGAATTATTTATGGCACAGGTGCTTTTCAAATAGGTGATGCTATCAAACATCCATCATATCAAGAGTCTTATGAAATAGGACGACAGATCTAAAAAATAAAGTCAATTCTTACTGTTTTCTCACACAAAATGAATTGACTTTTTCTTTATACTTTTTTCATTTCATAGTAAAATAAGTATCAAGGAGATGACCCTATGTTTAAACAGATGCAATATTTTATAGCCGTTGTTGAAACACAGAGCTTTACGAAGGCTGCTGAAGAATGTTATATTTCACAATCTGCTATTTCTCAACAGATCAAAGCCTTAGAAGAAGAGTTAGATACACAATTACTGATTCGCTATAAAAAGTCATTTTCTTTAACTTTAGCTGGTGAATATTTTTACAAACGTTCCAAAGAAGTGCTGGAAGAAGTTCATGAATTATGTCAAAAGACAAAAGAAATTGAAGAGGATGAGAATGTTTTAAAGATTGGATATTTAAGAGGATATCCAGGAAAAGAATTGAAAGAAGCCATTGTTGAGTTTTCTTCTTTGTATCCTGATGTTTCTATAGATTTAAAACGTGGGAATCATGAAGAGTTATATAATTATTTACTTGACCAGCAGTCAAGTGTGGTCATTAGTGATCAAAGAAGGGCTTTTCATGATGATTATGTCAATTATCATTTATTACATATGGAATGCTATGTCGAAATCTCTACGAATCATCCTTTAAGTGAAAAAAATATTCTTGATGTGGATGATTTGAAAAAAACACCTTGTATTGTAGTGGCGTCTCAAGATCAGCAGGCGATTGAACAGGAGTTTTATGAAAATATTATTGGACTGAAGTGTCCTTATATATTTGCGAATGATATTGATGAGGCCAGACTATTAGTTGCGATTAATAAGGGCTTTATGCCAATTGAACATGCCCAAGTGCCTGTCTCACCTTCTTCAAATATTAAGGTGATACCACTTTATCGACATCATAAACAGCTACAACGTAATTATTGTGCTTTTTGGCGAAAAGAAAAGACAACTTATTATATTGAAGAATTTGTTGAGATTCTAAGAAAAAAGATGAGAAAAAGTTATGAGGAATAATTATCAAAGGATAGTTATTCTTTTTTTCTGTAGTATAACCATTGAAACAAACTGCAGAAGCAATGAACTAGCAGAAAAACGAAAAAGTAGTGATTTGTTATTAACATTGATATGTTTCCCACATTTATTGAATAGTATCATATAAAAAATACTCTTTTCCATGAAAAAAGCAGCAAACTTTAGATTTACTGCTTCTGTGAATTTTTTTCTATTCTAAATGTCTATCCGTATTTCTTGCACCATACATCAAGCGGCGTACTTCCATTACATCATCAATCACCACATAATAAACTACATAATTTCTTACATGGATTCGATAGTATGGATAGTCTCGTTTTTTAGCAGAATGGTACGGTTCAAAAACAGTAGGATTGTTCAGTCTTTCCAAAATGGCGTTTTCAACATCATCAATCAATCGTAATGCTGCATCCTCATTTTTTAAAACATTAGTAATGTAATTCGCAGTACTAATTAAATCCTGTTCAAATAGTGGTAAATACCTAAGTTGATAGGATTTATTTTCCATGAACCGCACTCCTTACATTACTAAAAACTGTTTCGTGAGAAAGCCTTTTTTCTGTCATTGCTGCTTGTCTGTCAGCTTCATCAAGTTTCATCTCGATATTGTCAGTCAGACTTGCGTATTCTTCCAGGCTTAATACGACCATTGCTCCATAACCATTTTTTGTAAGATATACAGGTTTTCCACTGTTTACAATAGCTTCGATCTCTGGGAATTTATTTCTAAGGTCAGAAACAGGTCTAATTTGTATCATGTTTATGCACTCCTTTCACGTTTTTATTCTATCTTAATTTTATCAAAATATTATCATAATAACAACGTTTTTCTCGTGATTTTTTATTTTCTGCTCTTATTTTTATGCTATATCTGTTATGGATTGTTGGGAGCATAGTGCATTTCTGTCTGCTGATTGTTCTCATTTTTTAAAACAATATCATCAGCCTAGATGCGCCAGTTGATATTTGCTGTTTTTGCATCAAGAACAGTGCTTGTAGACAGTGCGATAAAGATAGTTGCAAGGGTGAGAATACCAGTAAATAATTATTTCAATATCTTATTCATTTTTTGATTCTCCTTTCGTTTTGGGAAAAATAGATACTCATTTTGGAATATCTAACATAGAAAAAACACTTTTATACATTCCTATCATCTATATGTTATTCAAGTTTGTTAATACTGATGTGCTTTTTGAATCTGTAACTTTGCATTTCTAAGTATTTTACTGTATCAAGGTTCATTCGGGAGTAGTAAAAAATCTTCTTTCTGCCTCTAGAATTATTGATACATGCAGTGTTTTCAAGGTGCTTTAAGTGTTGTTTAGATATTTATAAGAAAATCTTATAAATATGATTAGAAAGGAAAATTGTTAAAAAAGTGTAAATCCCTATAATAAGAAATGTAAGAGGTGATGCCAAATGAGTAAAAATTTAATTGTTTATTTTTCAAGAAGTGGTGAGAACTATGTGAATGGTCAGGTTGTCTCTTTGGAAAAAGGAAATACTGAAGTCGTTGCAGAAATGATTCATTCATGTATTGAAAGTACCTTGTTTCAAGTGGAAACAGTCCATGAATATCCTCAAGATTATCATCAATGTACACAAGAAGCGAAAAAAGAATTGGAAAATAATGAAAGACCCAAAATATTGGATTATGTTCATCAGTTTAAGGATTATGATCATATTTTTCTCTGTTATCCTAATTGGTGGTCAACCA
Organism: Massilimicrobiota sp. mt181; assembly: GCF_055420065.1. Taxonomy (NCBI): domain Bacteria; kingdom Bacillati; phylum Bacillota; class Erysipelotrichia; order Erysipelotrichales; family Erysipelotrichaceae; genus Massiliimicrobium; species Massilimicrobiota sp. mt181. The sequence goes on along the minus strand of NZ_JBVAYN010000002.1, from coordinate 196,972 downwards.
TGCCAATGGCTATGTTTACATTTTTAAAAAGTCATCAGACAGAGCATAAACATATTTATCCACTTTGTACGCATGAAGGAAGTAGAATGGAACATAGTGTGGAAGATATTCAAAAATTATGTCCACAGGCGATTATTCATCAGCCTTTAGCGATAAGAGGCAGTCAGGTGAAACATGCAAAAGGGCAAATTGAAAAATGGTTAAAAGATCAAAATTTTGAAATTCAAATATAAGAGAAAAGGAGCGATAAAATATGAAAGAAGTTATGATTGTGACTGGAGCTGGTCAAATTAGTATGGCGATTGCCAGAAGAGTAGGTTATGGAAAGAAAATTGTGATGGGTGATAAGAATATTCAAAATGCGAATGCGATTGCCAAAACAATGAATGATGCAGGATATGATGTGGTACCATTTGAAATGGATTTATCTTCTCGAGAATCTATTTTAAAGATGATTGAAGAAGCTAAAAAATATGGACCTATCACAATGATGGTCAATGGTGCAGGAGTATCTCCAAGTCAGGCACCTATTGAAACGATTTTACATGTCGATTTATATGGAACAGCTGTATTGTTAGAAGAAGTTGGAAAGGTTATTGAACCAGGTGGAGTAGGTGTGACAATTTCAAGTCAATCAGGATTTAGAATGAAACAATTAACACCACAAGAAGATGAGCAACTGGCTTGTACACCAACAGAAGAGTTGTTGAATATTGATTTATTAAAAGTGGAAAATATTCGAGATACTTTACATGCTTATCAACTTGCAAAACGTTGTAATGAAAAAAGAGTTATGGCTGAATCAGTGAAGTGGGGAGAAAAGAAAGCACGTATTAATGCCATTGCCCCAGGGATTGTGGTCACACCATTAGCTATTGATGAATTCAATGGGCCTAGAGGAGATTTCTATAAGAACATGTTTGCTTCTTGTCCAGCAGGTAGACCAGGAACAGCCGATGAAATTGCAAATGTTGCAGAATTGTTGATGAGTGATCGTGGAGCATTTATTACGGGATCAACATTCCTGATTGATGGCGGAGCAACTGCTTCATACTATTATGGCCCATTAATACCACAACAATAATCTCATATGTAAGTGGAAAGGAAGAGACAAATGGAATATAAAACATTAAATAATGGCGTAATTATGCCTATGCTTGGTTTTGGTGTCTATCAAATTAAAAAAGAAGAATGTGAACAAAAAGTTATTGAAGCCATTCAATCAGGTTATCGTTAAATTGATACTGCAGCTATTTATATGAATGAAATTGAAGTGGGAAAAGCTATTCAAAATTGTGGTGTCAATAGAGAAGATTTATTTATCACAACAAAATTATGGGTACAGGATGCTGGCTATGAAAAGTCTCAAAAAGCGATTGATGCTGCTTTACAAAGATTGCAATTGGATTATATAGATTTACTTTTGATTCATGAACCTATGGGAGATATTTATGGACAATGGAAAGCCATGGAAGAAGCTTACCATGCAGGAAAAGTGAGAGCATTAGGTGTAAGTAATATGTATGCTGCTCGTTTGATGGATTTTTTGATGCATGTCAATGTCAAACCTGTCATTAATCAAATTCGCACCAATCCTTATTTTCAACATCAGGATACAAAACAATTTATGGATCAGTATGATATTGTTCATGAGGCACATTCTCCATTTAGTCAGGGAAATCATCAGTTGTTTGAAAATGAAATCTTATTAAAGATAGCTAGTAAGCATCATAAAAGTGTCGGACAAATTATATTGCGCTGGTTAATCCAACGTGGCATTGTGACTTTAACACGTACAACACATTTATTTAGAATGAAAGAAAATATGGATATTTTTGATTTCTGTTTAACTGATGAAGATATGCATCAGATATCTTTATTGGATGATCCTCAGGAAAATACATTTGATAACAGAAATCCTAACGTTGTGAAAAGAATTTGTTTGAATCGATATCATTATGATGAAGAAAAATAAAGAAAGCGAGGGAATAATAATGAATGATTTTCAATTTCAAAATACGACAAAGGTTTATTTTGGAAAGAACCAATTACATCATCTTCATGAAGAAGTATTGAAATATGGTGATAAGGTTCTTGTTGCTCATGGAGGAGAATTTATTCAAAATTCACCACTATATTCAAATGTTTTAGATGAATTGAAATCTCATGGTATTACAGTTTATGAGTTAGGAGCAGTGGAACCCAATCCAAGACATACAACAGTGAATAGAGGTGCTGCCTTATGTAAAGAACATGGCATTCAAACAACTCTAGCCATAGGGGGAGGTTCAACAATCGATTGTTGTAAAGCTATTGCAGCAACAGCATTATCAAAAACAGATAATATTTGGGATTTGGTTGAAGGAAAAGTTGAATGGAAAGATGCCTTGGCTGTGATTGCTATGCCAACAATTGCTTCGACTGGTAGTGAGATGGATAAATCTTGTGTGATTGCCAATGAAGATATCAAGGTCAAAAGTGGAATCAATGGAGAAGCGATTAGACCAAAAGCAGCATTCCTAGATCCAACAAATACCTTTACAGTTCCAGCAAGACAGACAGCTTGTGGTGGTTTTGATATTATGGCTCATTTCTTTGATATGAATTATTTTGTTAATGCACCTAAATATCCATTACAGTTCAATGTTGTCGAAACGCTTTTAAAAACTGTTCGAACACAACTGCCTATTGCTATTAAAGAACCTGAAAATTATGAGACTCGAGCAACCATGTTATGGGCTGCCAGCTGGGCATTAAATAGTTTCTGTACGTCTGGATTTAAGACACAGGCTTCTTTACATGCATTAGAACAATTCTCATCATCATATGATTTGATACATGGATTAGGTTTAGCAATTTTAGCACCAAAATGGATGAAATATTTATTAGATCGAGATGATAGTGTTGCTGAAGATTTTGCTAGATTTGGTAAAAACGTTATGGATGTTGAACCAAGTGGAGATGTCAAAGTTGATGCCTATCAGGCCATTGATGCTCTGCAGGCATTTATTAAAGATGAATTACATTTACCAGTTCATTTATCAGAACTTGGTTTAGATGATCAAAAATTTGATGAAATGAAAGTCAAAGCTTGTTATGGAAAAGAGTCTTTACCAAATGCTTATCGTCCATTGACACAGGAAGATTGTCTCAATATTTATAAGATGTGTTTATAGAAGATGTTGTGGCATCTTCTTTTTTTCATGATATGAAATATGTTAAAATAAAGTTGCAATCTTAAAAAAAGAAAAATGCAACCATCTGTTGACAAAAAACAACTTCATGTTGGTGGTATATAGGAATTGTTTTCGCTATGATAAAACCAAGGAAGGTGAAAATATGAATTTTGGAGAAAAATTACAATATTTAAGAAAAGAAAGAGGTTTATCTCAAGAAGAACTTGCTGGAATGCTTCATGTGTCTAGACAGGCAGTGAGTAAATGGGAATCACAGGGAAGTTATCCAGAAATGGAAAAATTGATACTGATCAGTGATTTGTTTCAGGTGAGTTTAGATTATTTAATAAAAGATCAAACGACTCCTCAATCATATGAGAAAAACTATGATTATGTTTCAGAACATCAAATTGAAACATATATGCAATTCAAAAAGAAATTTGCTTTATATATGGCTTGTTTGATTGCATTTATTGTTTTAGGTTTAATCATTCCTATTTTATGTACAGATACAGCTTATGAAACATTGAGTGGATTTGGCTTTTTATTGGTAGTAGGTATTGGTGTCTTTGGACTTATTATGACTGGTCTTTCAACAAAACAGTATCAAGATATAGAAAACAAAGAAATGAAAATGAGCTATTCTCTTTTGCAGCAACTACAAAATCAATATCAACATTTTCATTCACGTTTTGTAGTAGCTATGGCTTCAGGAGTTTTGATTATTATTTTATCTTTAGCGATTGTTGCGTTATTGAGTGAACTTCACATACCTTATCCTCAACTGATTACAGCACAGTTTATCTTGTGTGTGAGTCTGGCTGTTTTTCTCTTTATCTATTATGGAATTTTGGATGATATGTATAAATTCTTACTTGATAATTCATCATATATCAAAGAAAAAGAAAAGGAAAAAGAAAATGAAAGTATTTATGCTATAACAATGCCTTTGGCGGCGATGATTTATTTGATTATGGGGTTTACACAAAACTGGTGGCATCCAGGATGGGTTATTTTTCCAATTACTGTTTTTATCTCAATGGCTATTGCACAATGGCGTCAAAAGCAATAAGCGTGTAAAAAGAAGAAAATAAGTATATAATAAGAACAAGGAGGTTTTTTATGGAAAAATGTTGGGATTTAAATCAGTTATATTTATCTTTTGATGATCCACAATTCTCAAAGGATATAAAGACTTTAGAAAAAAGACTAGAAGATATGAAAAGCATTCCTTGTCAGGATGTTCACGAAGACAATCTAAAGTCATATTTAGAACAATCCAATCAATTTCAGGATCTGGTAGAAAAAATATATGCTTTTATATCATTAACGATGAGTAGTGATACAACAAATCAGGATGCTTTAAAATATTCATCTGTTATTGAAACTCTTTTAGCAAGTTTTGCTGATACACAAGCCAGAATTGATCGTTGGATTGGACAGTTTGATTTGAGTCAGATTCAAGATTCCTATATTCAGGAACATATGTATGTTTTACAAGAAATTCAGGAAAACAATCATCATCTCTTAAGTGATGAAGGAGAGAAAGTCTTGGCACAAATGAAAACAACGGGATCAAGTGCCTGGCTGAAATATAAAGATCAGTTGATTTCATCTATGAAAGTGTCAATGGATGGAAAAGATTACCCATTAACAGAAGTGCTGAATATGGCTTATTCAAAGGATAAAGATGTCAGAAAAAAAGCTTACGAAGCAGAACTGGCAGCCTACAGTCAAGTTGAACAGGGTGTGGCCAGTGCTTTGAATGCTATTAAAGGTGAAGCCATAACAGTAACACAATTAAGAGGTTATGATTCTGTTTTACAGCGTACTTTAATAGATTCAAGAATGTCACAAAAAACATTGGATGTTTTGCTGGAAACAATGAAAAAAGCATTACCAATTTTTGAAAGATATTATCGTTTAAAAGCGGAACACTTAGGCTACTTTCAGGGATTACCATGGTATGAACTGTATGCTCCAGTAGTGGAAAGTCATGAATCTTATCCTTTTGAAAAAGGCAGTCAGTTTGTGATAGAGCAGTTTTATAGTTTTTCCAAACATTTAGGTGATTATGCTAAAAAAGCAGTTGAACAACATTGGATTGATGTTTATCCAAGAGTAGGTAAAGTTGGAGGTGCATTCTGCCATAATTTACATTGTATTGGGGAAAGTCGCTTTTTATTGAATTATGGCAATGAATTTGGTGATACCGTGACTTTGGGACATGAACTCGGTCATGGTTTTCATGGAGAATGCTTGAATCAACAAACAGCTTTAAATGCAGATTATCCAATGCCTATTGCTGAAACAGCTTCAACATTTTGTGAAACTATTATTAAAAATGCAGCTTTAAAATCAGCTGATTCAACACAAAAGCTCTTTATTTTAGAAAATGAACTTTGTGATTGCGCACAAGTTATTGTTGATATTTATTCTCGTTTTCTATTTGAAAGTCGTCTGATTGAAAGACGACAAAAAGGACCTTTAAGCGTTGAAGAAATCAAAGATTTGATGCTTGAAGCTCAAAAGGAAGCTTATGGACAAGGATTGGATCATCGTTATTTACATCCTTATATGTGGACATGGAAGCCACATTATTATGAGGCAGATTATGCTTTCTATAATTTCCCTTATGCATTTGGTCTTTTATTGGCGAAAGGATTATATGCTTTATATCAACAACAAGGACCATCTTTTAGTGAGACTTATGAAAAGTTTTTATCATTAACAGGACAGATGAGTTTAGAAGATGTTGGAAAAAGCGTTGGTATTGATTTACAAGATGCTCATTTCTGGCAAAATTCAATAGACATGATAAAAGATGATATTGATTTGTTTGAAGAGTTATTAAAACAAAATTCATAATGATGGAGAGTTCCAAACATTCATATGTTTTGGGACTTTTTTTAATGATAAGGGTCAGATAAAACTATTGACTTCACTATAGTTTGGATGTATATTGTTTATGTGTAAATGATATACATGTAAACTAAAAGGAGGGTGTATGAAAACGAACATAGAAACAATGTTAGAATATTTTATTCAAATTAGAAAATGTTATGCAAATATTTTGAATAAAAGACTTAAAGATATAAAATTATCACCTAATGAAATTAATATTCTTATTTTACTTTCTAATAATCCTACAATTACCACAAGCAGCCAGTTGAATGTTTTGCTGGGAGTTTCTAAAGGATTGATTAGCAGAAGTATAGATAGTCTCATGAAAAAAGGATGGATTCGATGTGAAAATGATGTCTCTGATAGGCGTGTTTTGCATATTTATTTAACATCAGAATCATCTGAAGTGATTAAGGTTTTAAAGTCAGAGATTCAAAAGATTAATCATGATGTTCTAGCAGATATTAGTGAAGAAGAGATGAAGGCTATGGAAATGACGATGTCAAAAATTATTCAACGTTTTAAAGAAAATCAATAGAAAGGGTGGTTTGATTATGAAATTGAAAATGTCACAGGAAGTCGATTTGGGAAAAGAACCTGTCGGACATTTACTGTTTATTTTGGCAGTACCAGCCATTACATCACAGGTTGTCAATGCATTATATAATATGGTTGATCGTATGTATATTGGACATATTCCAGAAATTGGTTCAACAGCTTTAACAGGCGTAGGTGTATGTTTTCCTCTTATTATGATTATTTCAGCTTTTGCTTACTTGTTTGGTATGGGTGGAGCACCACGTGCCAGTATTTTCATGGGTAAAAAAGATAATGATACTGCAGAAAAAATCTTAGGAAACTGTACCACATCATTAATAATCATTGCAGTGTTATTAACAGTTTTGGTTTTATTATTTCAAGAACCTTTATTATACCTTTTTGGAGCGAGCACAAATACAATTGGTTATGCTATGGATTATATGACAATTTATGCCATAGGGACAATCTTTGTTCAATTGACACTAGGGTTGAATGCTTTTATATCTGCACAAGGGTTTTCTAAAATCAGTATGTTAACCGTTGTCATTGGTGCTGTCACAAACATTATTTTAGATCCTATTTTCATTTTTGGATTCAACATGGGTGTTCAAGGTGCAGCTATCGCAACAGTTTTATCACAGGCCTTAAGTGCCATCTGGGCATTCTGGTTCCTATCAGGAAAAAACACAACTTTGAAATTAAAAAGAAAAAACTTGAAAATTGATTTTCATATTTTACTTCCATGTATTGCTTTAGGAGTTGCTCCTTTTGCTATGCAGGCTACTGAAAGTGTTTTGGTATTATGCTTTAACTCATCATTATTAAAATATGGTGGAGATTTGGCTGTTGGGGCTATGACAATTTTATCAAGTGTTATGCAATTTGCGATGCTGCCATTACAAGGTTTAACACAAGGTGGACAACCTATTATTAGTTATAACTATGGTGCTAATCAGGGAGAACGTGTTCAAAAGGCATTTAAACTTCAAACAATTTCATGTTTTTCATATTCATCTTTATTATGGTTATTGATTATGCTAGTACCAGGTTTATTTGTTGCTATTTTTACAAGTGATCCACAATTAACTGAAATCACAATCTGGGCATTAAGAATTTATATGGCAGGTGTTTTATTGATGGGTATTCAAATCTCATGTCAACAGACATTTATTGCTTTTGGAAATTCAAAGAAGAGTGCTTTTTTGGCAGTCTTTAGAAAGATTCTTGTTTTGATTCCATTGATTTATATTTTACCAATGTTGATATCTGATCAGGTTTTTGCAGTCTTTTTGGCAGAGCCTATTGCGGATACCATTGCTGTTTTGACAACTTCAACAATGTTCTACTTTGAAATGAAAAATAAAATGAAAGAGATGCAATTAAATCATAAGGCAGAAAAGTCATATGATGATTGAACAGTTTAAAGATACTTTTGTTGATGAAGTGATGAGTGGCAGGAAGAAATCCTGCCACTCATCACTTCATCCGCATTTAAGGTCTCATGTGAACATTGCTCAATGGCTAAAATAACAGGGTTATTCAGGGAATGTAGAAACAATGGTATCTTTATAATATTGTTGGATTATTATGATCTGTTCTTTTCAATATGATATTTATGACTGCAGGATGCTATTCACATAGTTAGAAAAAAGTGGATTATGAACTTTAGGGCAATTTGAGATAAAATGGTGATTAATCAAGATAAAGAGAATTATATAGCTCAGTAGTTATTTGCCTCTGTGTAGATGTGAAATGATTTGGATGATAAAATGAGTTCAATTAAAGAATATCTAGAATAAGAATTGCTTTGATAAGTGATTCTTTTATTATGCTTTATAAGCATAATTGAATATGAAATATAAGTATTTGAAGTCATATATGGAGTGATATACAATAAAATTGAAAGTTGTGGTGACATTATGCAAATAGAAAAATTTCAATGGGCTGAGACATCAACAATCGTAGAGATGATTTGCCATGTCTGGAAATTAGATCAAATGTTTAAGGGCTTAAAAAATGGAATGATTTTTTCACAAGAATATTTTTATGATGTTCTATTGCATTCAACAGATTTATATATCACGGTTGAAAATCAAAATATTGTTGGTTTTTTAGCACTATCTTTATCTAAAAAAGATAAAATTTTGATTCCCGAAGAATATCAGAATCTTCTCTATCATCAACATGATGACTTTCATTCTATTTCATCTTATCGTCAAATGATGCAAGCTTATCATCAAAGTTGTGATCAGTTATTAAAACAGACGCATCAGACATATGATGGAGAAATTGTTTTGTTTATGGTTGATGAAAAATATCAGCATCAGGGTGTAGGAACAAGGCTTTATGAGTATGCAGAATCTTTATTTCAAAAAGAAGCATGTTCTTGTTATATATTGTATACGGACACAAGTTGTGCTTATGAATTCTATGATCATCATCACATGAAGCAACTTGGGCACTATCAACGAGATAAAGATTTTACAATTTACTTATATGCAAAGGAGTTGAAATCAATGGAGTATAGACAATTACCACATGGCAATGAAAAAATCAGTGTGATTGGTTTAGGAACCAGTTCACTTGGCGAATCAAGTGATGAAGAAATCGTTGCAACGATTCAAGAAGCAATAGCACAAGGGGTGAATTATATCGATTTGGCTAGTGGGCATGCGAAAACATTTCAGGCAGTTGGTCAAGCTATCAAAGATCAAAGAGAAAAAGTGTATTTACAGATTCATTTTGGAGCTAATTATGAAACAGGTGAATATGGCTGGACAACGAATTTAGAAAAGATTAAACAATCAATACAATGGCAATTAAAAATGTTGCAGACAGATTATATTGATTTTGGTTTTATTCATTGTCTTGATGAAGAAGCAGATTTAAAAGCTGTTGAAGAAGCAGGGGTTATAGATTATATTCAAGAACTCAAAAAACAGGGTATTGTTAAACATATCGGATTATCATCACATACACCAGAAATTGTTCATAAAGTTTTAGATATGCATATTTTAGATATGGTGATGTTCAGTATTAATCCTGCATATGATTATAAACATGGAGAATATGCAATTGGACAGACTGATGAAAGAATGGCTTTATATCAGCGTTGTGAAAAAGAAGGGGTTGGAATTTCTGTCATGAAAGCTTTTAGTGCAGGGCAACTTTTAGATGCCGATAAATCACCTTTTCCCCAAGCACTTACACGTATTCAATGTATCCAATATGCATTGGATAAACCAGCTGTTGTGACAGTTTTGCCAGGAGTGAGAAATCGTAATGATTTAAAAGACATCCTCAAGTATACACAAGCTTGTGATGAAGAAAAAGATTATACGATTATTTCAACTTTTGATGCTGTAGAACATCAGGGAAAATGTGTTTATTGCAAACATTGTCATCCTTGTCCTATGGGATTGGATATTGCTTTGATTAATAAATATTATGATTTGGCATTATTAGGTGATGAATTAGCTAGTGATCACTATCATCATCTAGAAAAGAAAGCTAGTGACTGTATTCAATGTGGGCATTGCAATCACCGCTGTCCTTTCCATGTCAGTCAAATGCAAAGAATGGAAGAGATTTCCTTATATTTTGGAGAATAGGAGTGAAGAAAATGAAAAGAGTTTTAGTAGCGTATTTTTCTGCAAGTGGAACAACAGCCAGAGTGGCTCAAAAACTATCAGAAGCCATTCATGGGGATTTACATGAAATTATACCAGCTCAACCTTATAGTCAAGCTGATTTAAATTGGAACAATCCTCAAAGTCGCAGCAGTCAAGAAATGAAAGATAAAACATATCGTCCAGCGATTCAAAACGAAGTGCAAAATATGGATGATTATGATGTGATCTTTATTGGTTTTCCAATCTGGTGGTATGTAGCACCAACAATTATCAATACATTTTTAGAACAATATGATTTATCAGAAAAAACAATCATTCCTTTTGCGACATCAGGAGGCAGTGGTATGGGAAATACAAATCAGGAATTAGCACCCTCTTGTGTGAATGCTCAGCTATGTCAAGGACGTCGTTTTGATAGTCAGGTTGATGCAAATACTTTAAAAAAATGGGCCGAATCATTTTTATAAGAGATATGAAAGAAATCATATCTCTTTTTTATGTTTTCAAGACATATAAGTAAGTATGAAAAGAAAAATAGTTTTACTTTTTTATTATAGAATGAATCAATTATTATAAGGATTAAGGAGACTATAGAGAAAATATTTTTTGTATTTTATTAAATGATGGGATACTTGTTTGATTGTTATCGTTTGATAGCATTTCGTTTAGGATAATGCAAAATGGGAAATATAGAAGTAAGTAAAATAAATAGGTTATATATATAAATTCATAAGCATAAAGTCTTTTGTGTAGTCTATATATTATTAAGAGTGATATGATTTGACATGGATAGAATTTTTGTTAAGTAGATATTTGTTTTGACACATAAAAGATATGACTATTGATGTCATGTGTTTTGTTAGAGAAAAGTCATACTCTTATAAATATTACGTCATTGGGTCAATTATGCTGAGTAACTGAAGATTGGAGTTTGAGAAACTACCTTGGCCTAAGCTTCATAGAGAGTTTATTGGATGTATTTGTTATTTTTAAAGCAATTTGAATTCGAAAAAGTTGTTTAAGGATTGATTCTTATAAAAAGGTGATAAGGAAATTTATGAAAACAAAACAGTCAAAAATATTATATCTGGTTAGTGGTATTTATATTGTGACACTTTTATTTGCTTTTGTTATGAATATAAAAGTAGGAGATTTGAAAGCTATAATGATGTGTTTTGTTGCTTGTATAACACCATGGATGTTCCCGTTGCTTATGCATTTGTTGCATTTAAAGATGACCTATGAAATCAAAGTTATTAATATTGTTTTTATATACTTTGCATCGCTGATAGGAAGTGCTCTTTCAGGGTATGCATGGCCTTTCTATGATAAAATTGTACATTTTTTTAGTGGTATTTTAGCGAGCATAATAGCAATGATTCTTTATTATATGCTTAAAAAACAACGTGCAATTTATAATAAACAAGATTATGTTCTTTTTTTAATCTTTATTATGGCAGTCAATTTATCCATTGCTGTCATTTGGGAGTTTTATGAATATTTTATGCTTATCTTTTTTAACAATGATTGTATTCTTCATTACACAACAGGTGTTCATGATTCTATGACGGATATGCTATGTGCTTTAGGTGGAGGAAGTCTTGTATTATTAGATATTATAAAAGACAAAAATCAACAAAAACCAAATTTATTGATGCGTATTGTTGAAAATTTCTATGATTTCAATATAAAGAATTGACATAATAAAAAATGATGTTATTGTGTGATGTCAGTATTATCAGAATCAGACAAGATATACTTGTTTTAAATGATTTGGTATTTCACAAAATATTTAAAAAGGAGATTTATTTGGGTGATGATGAATATGGAGAAAAATCGACAAAAAGAAATTTATTTCATCACAATTAACATGAAATAATGATACAATATAAAAAAGAGGTGTCATTATGAAAAAATTGAAGATGGTGTGGTATAGTTGTTTAATCATTTATATTGGGACTTTGATATATGCGTTCTATGTGAATTGGCAAGGTAAGTATTTTGGGATGACTTTTGTTGCGTGTCTGACACCATGGATTTTACCTATGTTTATGAAAATCATACATATCAAAGTTCCATTAGAATTTTACATTATTAATCTTGTTTTTGTTTATTTTGCGAGTCTATGGGGAAGTTGTCTTGGTGGTTATTCAACACCTTATTATGACAAATTTACACATTGTGCCAGTGGTGTTGTCATTTGTGAACTGATATATTTTGTATATAAACATTTTTTAAGAGAAGATCATCGTAAAAGTTTGATGTTTTTGTTTTTAAATGCTGTCAATGCATCAATTGCTTTATTATGGGAATTTTATGAATATGCATTATTAGTCTTTTTTAATTATGATGCTATTAACCATTGGACAACAGGTGTTCATGATACAATCACAGATATGCTGGTAGCTGTGATTGGAGGTCTTGTTTTGTCTTTCTATCTGATACATTTTGATCAAAGTTCAAAAGAACATTTTTTTGTTTCTTTGGAAAGAAAGATATATCAATTGAATAAAGAAAAATAAAGGAGATTTAAGTTGAATCTCCTTTATTTTATGTGAGTTGTTTCTCTTCTGATAATACGTGGTGAAATTGTGATAAGAGGATTTTCAATTTTGTTTTGATGAAGAATTTTTTCTAATTGTTCACAGGCAATGAGAGCAATTTGTTCATAATTGATGTGAATCGTTGTCAAAGATGGAAAAGTGTATTTTGATATTGTGATATTATCATATCCAACGACTTGGATTTGTTTGGGAATCTTTATATTATGTTCTTTTAAGGCGGCAATCACGGCGTATCCACGCCAATCAGTTGTTGCAAAGACACCATCAAAGGATACCGATTTAGCAAGTAAATAATGAATAGCATTTTTGGCTTCCATAATTCCAAATTTTTGGCTGGGTGATTGAAAAATAAGTTGTGAATCAAGTGGAATGTTAGCTTCCATTAAAGCACGTTTATATCCTGAATAACGACCTGTTTCTTCTTTTAACATATTGCTATTGGCTAAGAATAATATGCGACGACAGCCACTTTTTAGTAATTCCTGTGTCGCTAGATAACCACCCATATCATGGTCAACTTGAATCAAGCAATCACAAAATCCATTGAAAATGGGTGAATGTTCTATACATATTAAAGGAATATTGTTTAATGAATGATAGTCAAGAAATTTTTCTGGGCCACCAATATATATAATACTTGCAACCTGTCGATAAACAAAGTCCTCAAAAGCAGCTTTTTTCTGATTGATATCTTTAGATGTGATATGAAGCATAATAGAACAATTATGTTGTGAAAAATATTTATCTATCAAACTGATCATTGTTGAAAAATATTCATTTTGAATATTGGGAACGATAACTCCAATGGTTTTTTTAGGAAAAGATTGTGTATATATTTCGGTTTCTTTTTGTTCGATATATTTTAAAATTTTATCTCTGGTCTGCTGTGATATACGACCTTTATGATTGATAATACGGGAAACAGTGGTGATTGAAACCTGACAATCTTCAGCTATTTGTTTTAATGGTATTTTCATATGAAATCTCCTTGAGAAAATAATTTGCGCAATTATTATAACATATCAAGTTAAATCAATGCTATTTACATTCAAAAAATTGACAATCGATATATCACTTATAATAATGAGAATATCAAAGCATTGATAATCAAATATTGAAGGAGGATTTATAGAATGACAAAAGGATTTCCTAATGATTTTTTATGGGGTTCCTCAACCAATGCACAACAGTTTGAAGGAGGAGCCAATGAAGGCCGTAAGGGTCTGAGTATTGCTGATAAAAGGCATATACCATCTTTAAAAAGTGGTGATTTTGAAGGATTTAAAGTCGCAAGTGATCATTATCATCATTATCAAGAAGATATAGCATACTACGGAGAAATGGGATTTACGACTTATCGTTTTACAATTGCCTGGACACGTATTTTTCCAAATGGAAATGATGATTGTGTTAATCAGGAGGGTATTGATTTTTATAGTGCTATCTTAGATGAATTGGAAAAATATCATATTACACCTATTGTAACCTTGTATGCCTATGATTTGCCTTATCATTTATTAGAAAAATATAATGGTTGGTTAAGTAGAGAGTGTATACAGGATTATTTGAGATATGTAGAAACAGTTGTCACAGCGTTTAAAGGAAAAGTGAAATATTGGATACCATTTAATGAACAAAATCATGCAAGTTTTGATGCAGAATATATGACTGGATATAAAGAAAAAAACATGACAGAGACATTTCAAATTGTTCATCATTTTAATTTGGCATACGCCAAAGCGACGAAGTTGATTCATCGCATCGATCCAATGGCTAAAGTTGGAGCTAATATAGGTAATGCATGCTTTTATCCGAAAACATGCAATCCAATCGATGTAGAACTGGCTGATGATTTAGCGTATAAAATTGGTTATGGAAATGCCGATGTCTATTATCGAGGTGTTTATACTAAACGTTATTTAAAAGATTTTCGAGGAGCTGAATTTGATAAAGTCATATATCAAGGAGATATGGATATTATTCGTTCTAGCGAGCCTGACTTTCAGTCATTAACATATTATTTCTCTATTCCAGTCGATCATTGTATTTATAAGGGGAATTTAAGAAACTGTATTAAAACACCTAACCATTATGTTAAACAGACACAATGGGATTGGAATATTGATCCTTATGGTTTTAAACATTTATTAGATGATTATTATCATCGCTATCAGTTGCCTATTTTAATATTGGAAAATGGTTTGGGGTATAAAGATAATTTAGAAAATAATCAAGTGCATGATTATTACCGTATCGAGTTTTTACGTGAACATATACGTTATATGAAAAAGTCTATAGATGAAGGTGTGAATATTATTGGATATCTGACATGGTCGGCAATAGATTTATATTCTACAAGAGATGGTTTTGAAAAAAGATATGGTTTTGTTTATGTTGATAAAGAAAATGACTATAAACGTATAAAAAAGGATAGTTTTTATTGGTATAAAAAAGTTATTGAAACAAATGGTCAATGTCTTAGCGATGAAATATAAGGAAAGAAAACACATTATGTGCTTTTTATTGACAAAATATTCGTATATCGATTGAAAATGTTCGCATTTACGGAAACGATACGAAAATAAAGATTTGATATTGAAAGCGATTACCCCTAAACCTATAATACAGATATAAGAACGATGTTCGTAAATATGAAGGGAGGAAATGAGAAATGCACATTTCAGATGCATTTACAGAAAAGTTACTTGTGATTGCTGATAAAATTAGTAATCAAAAACATATGTATTCAATCAAAACAGCATTCACAACTTTGATGCCTGTTATCATTACAGGAGCATTCTGTACTTTAGTTGTTAACGTTGTATGTGCTACAGACGGAAACGGAATTAGTTTAGCTAAAGTACCAGGTTTTTCTTGGTTGGCAATGTTTACAGATTTATTTAACGCTGCTAACTATGCAACACTTAATTTCTTTACTGTTGCTGCTGTTGTTTTAATTGGTTTGGAACTAGGACAAAAAAATAAAATTCTAGGTTTCATGCCAGGAATTGTTGCTTTATGTAGTTTTGTTGCTTGCTTAGATACAAATCTTGTGGCAACAATTGGTGAAGAAACAACAACTGTCGCAGGATTAGCAAAAGATTACACTGCTGCTAAAGGGTTATTCTTAGGAATGTTAGTGGCCATATTGTCTGTTGAATTATTTACAAAATTACAGAAAAGTAAATATTTAAAGATTCATATGCCAGATACAGTTCCAGCAAATGTAACAAACAGTTTTAATAACTTATTTCCATTTATGTTAACAATTATTATCTTTGCAGCCATTAATTTTGCAGCTGTTCAGATTGTTCATTTGTCATTATATGATATCATTTACACATTCTTACAACAACCATTACAAGCAGTTGTGCAAGGTTTACCAGGAGTTCTTATACTGATGTTAGTTGCTCAGATTTTCTGGTGTGTCGGTATTCATGGTAATCAGATTATCAAACCTGTTCGTGATCCATTATTAAATGCTGCCATTTTAGCAAATACAGATCTTGTCAATACACCAAACTATAATCCTGCTGATCTTAATATTATTTCAATGTCATTCTGGGATACTTATGGAAATATTGGTGGTTCAGGATGCGTCATGGGATTATTAATTGCATGTTTGATTTTTTCAAAAAGATCTGATTATAAACAGGTTGCTAAACTATCAATTGTTCCTAATATCTTTAATATTTCAGAAACATTACATTTTGGTTTACCAATTATGTTAAACCCATTGTTAATGTTGCCATTCATTATTACTCCATTAGCAACAATGGCATTTGGTTATTTTATGACTGTTATTGGATTCGCTGATGTTCTTGTTTATGCTTTTCCATGGACAACTCCGCCATTCTTAAATGCTTGGATAGCTTCGGGAGGAAGTATTGGTACAATTATTACTCAAGCTATATGTATTGTCATTTCAGTTGTTATTTATGCACCATTTGTCATTATTGCAAATAAACAACAACCTGAGGAAAATGCATAAATGATATCTAAGCCGCATATAAAGCGGCTTTTGATACTATATTCAAAGGTGATTGATATGAAACTTAATAGGACTTCATTAAGAACAATAGAAATTTTAGAATTTATATCTAAACACAAAAATGGTTGTACTTTGATGGAAATTATACAAATGTTAGATATTCCAAAATCTAGTGCATATGATATTGTTCAGACTTTATTATATAAAAAGATGATTGTTGAGGATTATGATTTAGGAAAAATACGATATCGAATGGGTATTCACTCTTTTGTGATTGGAAGTAGTTGTCTTGAAAGATTAGATATTGTTGAGGTTGCTAATAAATATTTAATAGATTTAGGTAATAAGCAAAAGGCTACAGTCTTTTTAGCGATATTAGATGAAGGATTGGTTACCTATTTATATAAGTACGAATCATCACATAGTATTATTACAACAGCTAACATAGGAACAAGAATGTCACCTCATTGTACAGCATTAGGAAAAGTCTTACTTGCTTATATTAAAGATGAGCAGGAAGTTACAAAAATCTTAAAAACAATAGATTTTATTCCATATACTGAATATACGATTACATCTATGAAAAAATATCTGGATGAGTTAGAAAATGTGAAGAAACAAGGATATGCCATTGATGATCGTGAAGCTTCGCTTCATCAGGTTTGTGTTGCTGCGCCTGTCTTTAATCATAACAAAAAGATTATAGCGGCAATAAGTTGTGTCAATTTTTATCAAAAGAATTTAGATATACAAAGTATTGCTCAAAATGTGATGTCAACAGCAATGTTAATATCAAAAGCAATGGGATATAGTTTATAAAAGGAGAAGAATATGGCTACAAAAATAGAAAAAAGAAAAGATAGGCGAAAAAGTATGGAAGGACTTGATGAACGCCAAAGACATATTGTAGAGTTAAGAGAAAAATTAAATAAACCAGATCCACATCAAGTGAAAGCATTCACAACATATAAAATCATTACGTATATTTTTAATGTCCTTTTTCCACCTTATGCATTATATAGGATTTGGTGTCAGAAATCAGAGTTTACTCAAATTGAAAAAACGGCTCAATCAATAGTTGCCATTACAATTTTGGTCATGTTTATTCTTTTGCAACTTGAAAGATATCAAATTATATAGTTTAAAACAGAAAAAAGATATACTATAATAAAATTGACAAAAATTGTAAAAAGGTGGTGTAATATCCATGAAATTGAACAGAACAGTAGATAGAGCTATTGATGTATTAGAGGTCATTTCAACAAAAAAAGAGGGTTATACATTAGCAGAGTTAACACAATTGCTTAACTGCCCTAAGTCAAGCCTTTTTGATATTATCAAAACATTAGTACATCGCAATATGATTTTACAGGATAGTCATTCAGGTATTACACATTATAAAATCGGATTACAATCTTTTCTTATAGGCAGTCATTACTTAAATAATATTGATTTAGTGAATTATGCCAAAGAAGATTTGATTAATTTGGCTAATAAAATGCAGGCAACAACTTTTATGGCTGTATTGAATGATTATATGGTTACATATATTTATAAATATGAATCTGAAAGAAGTATTATCACAACTGCAAATATTGGAACAAGGAGATCGCTTCATTGTGCGGCTTTAGGGAAAGCCATGATTGCTTTTTGTACAAAAGAAGAAATAGAAAAAGCAATAGCTGTTACTGAATATACATGTTTTACTGAGTATACTATTTCATCCCCTGAAGAGTTTAGAAAAGAGATAGAAATAGTCCAAAAAAAAGGATATGCAATTGATGATCGTGAAAATACTTTACAGCAGATTGCTGCAGCAGCACCTATATTTGATTACAGTGGCAAAGTTATAGCATCTATCAGTTGTGTAGGATTTTATGAAAGCCAGATTGATTTAGATGATTTAGGTATGATTGTGAAAAATGTAGCAGATACAATTTCATTAAAGTTAGGGTATGCGATAGGAGACGATAGACATGAAAATGACATTTCGATGGTATGGAGAAGATGATCCTGTCACATTAGAAAATATAAGACAAATTCCCAATATGACAGGAGTGGTCAGTGCTATTTATGATATACCTGTTGGTGAGGTATGGCCACTAGAAAGAATTCAGAAACTGGTAGATGAAGTCCATCAATATGGTTTAGAATTGGAAGTCATTGAAAGTGTACCAGTACATGAAGATATTAAATTAAGAAGAAGAGATTATCAAAAATATATTGATAATTATAAACAGACAATTAAAAACTTATCACAATGTGGTATTCGATGCATTTGTTATAATTTTATGCCTGTTTTTGATTGGACACGTTCATCTATTGACCATGTTCTTGAAGATGGATCACAGGCACTTGTTTATTATAAAAATGAAATAGATCAGTTAGATCCAACAAAATTGACATTACCAGGTTGGGATTCCTCTTATTCACCTGAAGAAGTCAGTGAATTAATCCAAGCTTATCAGCAATTAGGTGAAGAAGGTTTATGGAGTAATCTTGAATATTTCATTCAGGAAATTATGCCAGTAGCTGTTGAATGTGATGTCAATATGGCGATTCATCCAGATGATCCACCTTGGTCTATTTTTAACATTCCAAGAATTATCACTTGTGAAAAGAATTTAGATCGTTTTTTATCATTATATGATGATACGCATCATGGATTAACTTTATGCAGTGGTTCTTTAGGATGTACAAAGCTTAATGATATTCCATATCTCATTAGAAAATATGGAAGTATGAAAAGAATTCATTTTGCACATGTCAGAAATGTGAAAATCTTAGAAGATGGTTCATTTGAAGAAAGTGCTCATTATTCAAAATGTGGATCTTTAGATATGGTTGACATTATGCGAGCTTATATTGAAACTGATTTTCATGGATATATTCGTCCGGATCATGGACGTATGATTTGGGGAGAAAAAGGTAAACCAGGATATGGATTATATGATCGCGCTTTAGGAGCAATGTATCTTGGTGGTATTATTGATGCTTTGAAAGGAAAATAGTATATGAAAAAGAAAGTTTTATTACCTGATGACTTTTTCTTAGGAGCTGCTGCCAGTGCATGGCAAACTGAAGGTTGGAGCGGTAAAAAAGAACATCAGGATTCTTATATAGATTTATGGTATAAAGAAAATAAAAATGTCTGGCATAATGGCTATGGACCAGCGGTAGCGACAGATTATTATCATCGCTATAAAGAAGATATTGGTTATATGAAAGAAATTGGTATGAACTGTTATCGTACTTCATTGAACTGGACACGCTTTTTAACAGATTATGAAAATGTCATTGTTGATGAAGATTATGCTGCATACTATGATCAGATGTTAGATGAATTGATTTCTCAAGGTATTGAACCCATGGTTTGTTTAGAACATTATGAAATACCTGGAGAGTTATTTAAAAAGTATGATGGTTTTGCAAGTAAACATGTTGTGGATTTATTTGTTCGTTATGCTGAAGAAGCGTTTAAAAGATATGGGCATAAAGTGAAATACTGGTTTGCTTTTAATGAACCTATTGTTGTGCAGACACGTATTCATTTAGATGCTTTGCGTTATCCTTTTTACCAGGATAGCAAAGCATGGATGCAATGGAATTATAATAAAGCTCTAGCAACGAATAAAATCATGAAGGTTTATAAAGAGGGGGGTTATCGCATTGAAGGAGGAAAATTTGGTTCGATTATTAATATTGAAACAGTTTATCCTAGAGGTCATAACCCAAGAGACTTAGATGCTGCTGATAAATATGATTTATTTTACAATCGTATTTTCTTAGATCCTGCGATTAAAGGACATTATGAAGAAGGTTTTTTTGATTTATTAAAGAAACATGATATTTTAATGGATTATACTCAAGAAGAATTAGATATTATTCAAAATAATACTTTGGATTGGGTAGGTATTAATCTCTATCATCCTAATCGTGTGGAAGGTCGCACAACTGCTGTTCATCCTGATGCACCATTCCATCCAGATTTCTATTATGAAGATTTTAATATGCCTGGTAAAAAAATGAATCCTCATCGTGGCTGGGAGATTTATCCAAAAATCATGTATGATATGGCTTTGCGTATGAAAAAAGAATATAATAATTTTGAATGGTTTGTTGCTGAAAGTGGAATGGGTGTAGAAAACGAAAAGCAATATAAAGATGAAACAGGAATGATTCAGGATGATTACCGTATAGATTTTATTAAAATGCATTTAGATTGGTTGATTCGTGGTATTCAGGAAGGATCAAATTGTAAAGGTTATATGTTATGGGCTTTTACAGATAATGTTTCTCCAATGAATGCATTTAAGAATAGATATGGATTAGTTGAAATTGATTTAGAAAATCAACGAAACAGACATTTGAAAAAATCAGCATATTTTTATAAAGATTTAATTCAAACACGTGAGTTTGAAATTGAAGATGAAGAAAATGATTATAAATAGGAGGAATGAAACATGAATATTTTGCTTGTTTGTTCAGCTGGGATGTCTACAAGTTTACTGGTCACAAGAATGTTAGAGGCAGCTAAGAAAAAGGGGTTAGATATTCATATTGAAGCTCGCCCAGTGGCAGAAGTAGAAACATATGGTCAAAATGCAGATATGATTTTATTAGGTCCACAGGTTCGTTTTCAACTGAATCATATACGTTCTACATTTACTGATAAGCCTGTAGAAGTTATTGATACGAGAGATTATGGCATGATGAATGGAGAAAAAGTGTTAAATCTTGTTTTGGAAACTTTAAAAAAATAATTGATTATAGGCAATCTTTTATGCTTTAAGATTGCCTTTTCGTATTGTTGCTAATTTGAAAAGGAAGGAAGGATTTTAAATGTTAAAAAGTCAAAAGTTAAGGGAAATAGCGCCAGAATTAGATCCTTTACGTTTAGGTACAGGATGGAAACTGGAAGATTTATCTAAACCACAGATTATTATAGAAAGTACTTTTGGTGATAGTCATCCAGGAAGTGGTCATTTGTTAGAACTTGTTGAAGAAGCAAGAAAAGGAATTCAAGATGCTGGAGGATTTGGAGCACGCTATTTTACAACAGATATTTGTGATGGTGAAGCACAAGGACATGATGGTATTAACTATTCATTAGCTTCACGCGATATGATAGCTAATATGATTGAAATTCATGCCAATGCCACACCTTTTGATGGTGGTGTCTTTATTGCCAGTTGTGACAAGGGAATGCCAGCGCACTTAATGGGATTAGCGCGTGTCAATATCCCTTCAATCGTTGTCACAGGTGGGGTTATGGATGCAGGACCAGATCTTTTGACTTTGG
Source organism: Massilimicrobiota sp. mt181 (assembly GCF_055420065.1). NCBI lineage: Bacteria > Bacillati > Bacillota > Erysipelotrichia > Erysipelotrichales > Erysipelotrichaceae > Massiliimicrobium > Massilimicrobiota sp. mt181. The sequence continues at coordinate 174,863 of NZ_JBVAYN010000002.1, read as the reverse complement.
AACAGATTGGTGCATATAGTGCTATGTATGAGCGAGGAGAAATTCCAAAAGAAAAATTTGAATTTTATAAGCACCATGCCTGCCCTTCATGTGGAGCTTGTTCTTTTATGGGAACAGCATCAACAATGCAAATCATGGCTGAAGCTTTAGGATTAACATTGCCAGGCAGTGCTTTGCTTCCAGCGACAAGTCAAGATTTGCGAGATTTTGCTTATCGTGCAGGAAAACAGGCTGTCTGGTTAGCTGAACATGATATCAAACCAAAGGATATTGTGACAATGAAATCTTTTGAAAATGCGATTATGGTTCATGCGGCTATTTCTGGTTCAACGAATTCATTGCTTCATTTACCAGCTATTGCTAAAGAGTTTGGTATTAATATTGATTCAGAAACATTTGATTGTTTGCATCGAGGAGCACATTATTTATTGGACATTCGTCCTGCTGGACGTTGGCCAGCACAATTCTTCTATTATGCAGGTGGAGTTCCAATGATTATGGAACAGATTAAAAGCATGCTGCATTTAGATGTGATGACTGTGACTGGTAAAACATTAGGAGAAAATCTAGAAGAATTAAAACAGAGTGGATATTATGAAAAATGTTTTAAAAACTTAGAAAAATACGGCATTCAAAGAGAAGATGTCATTCGTTCTTTTGATAATGCCTTTGGAACAGATGGAAGTATTGCTATTTTGAAAGGAAATCTGGCACCAGAAGGAGCCGTTGTAAAACATACAGTTGTACCAAAAGAAATGTTTGAGGCGACATTAGTTGCAAGACCATTTGATTGTGAAGAAGATGCTATTGCAGCAGTCTTATCACATTCTATTCAACCAGGAGATGCTGTGTTTATTCGTTATGAAGGTCCAAAGGGGAGTGGTATGCCAGAAATGTTTTATACAACTGAAGCCATTGCCTCAGATGAGACATTGGGTTCATCTATTGCTTTAATTACAGATGGACGTTTCTCTGGAGCTTCAAAAGGTCCAGCCATAGGACATGTCTCACCTGAAGCTGCTGACGGAGGACCAATTGCATTGGTTGAAGATGGAGATTTAATTGAAATTAATATCCCAAAACGTATATTACGTATTTGTGGTATCCATGGTCAGAAAATGTCTGAAGAAGATATTCAAAAAGTATTGGAAGAAAGAAGAAAACATTTAAAACCATTTGAAAGTAAATATAAAGATGGTGTTTTAAAAGTCTTTTCTGAAAGAGCAGTATCAGCTATGAAAGGTGGATATATGAAATAACTTCATAAATGAATAGGGAGGAAGAGAAAATGAAAAAATCAGAAGTACTAACAAAATTAAGACAACAAGGCGTTGTGGCGGTTATTCGTGGAAACACATTAGAAGAAGGTATTCAAATATCAAAGGCTTGTATTGAAGGTGGATTAAAAGCTATTGAAATGGCATATACAAATGCAAATGCTTCACAGATTATTAAGGATTTAAATGAAATGTATTATGATGATCCAGATGTTTTTATTGGAGCAGGAACTGTATTAGACGTTCCGACAGCGAGAAGTGCTATTTTAGCGGGAGCACAATATATTGTTTCACCTTCCTTTCATTATGATACAGCTGTTTTATGTAATCGTTATGGTGTTCCCTATATTCCTGGGTGTATGACTGTAACTGAGATTGTGACAGCTATGGAAGCAGGAAGTGAAATGGTAAAACTTTTCCCTGGCAGTGCTTTTGGCCCAGGATATGTAGGGGCAATTTTATCACCTTTGCCTCAAGCATCTCTAATGGTCACAGGTGGCGTTAAACTTGATAATGTAAAGAGTTGGTTAGATGCAGGTGTCGATGCAATTGGTGTTGGCGGTGAACTCAATAAGCTGGGAGCCCAAGGACGATTTGATGAAGTCAAATCTGTTGCTGCACAATATGTTCAAAAGGTTAAAGAGGCAAGATAGTATGAATGTATTGTGTATGGGTGAAACGCTTTTGCGTTATTCAACATTAAAAGGACACCGTATTTCTGAATTGGATTTCCATGTTCATGTCGGTGGTAGTGAAACAAATATTGCTGTCAATATGGCACAATATGGTTTTCAAACATCACTGCTGACAAAACTGCCAAAAAATGCCTTAGGAGATGCAGTTATTTCTTTTTTGAAAAGCTATGGTGTGGACACATCATTGATTTTAAGAAATGATATGCGTATAGGAAGCTATTTTTTAGAAAATGGTAGTGGGAATCGCGCGAGCCAGGTGATTTATGATCGTGAATATAGTGCGATGACATCTTTTACATTGGATGATATTGATTTAAAAACAGTATTTCAAAACATTGATGTTTTTGTTGTGTCAGGAATTACAGTGGCTTTAAATGAGCATATTCAGGATGCTGTGGTGGAAATGGTCAAATATTGCCAGGGAAATAATATTCTTGTCGTCTATGATAGTAATTATCGTGCAAAACTTTGGAGTATTGAAGAAGCAGGAAAAGCTTTAAAACGTATTTTACCATATGTGGATATCTTATCAGCAGGATATCTTGATGCGCAGAATTTTTTAGATATCACAAGTTCTAAAGAAACATTTGAAGAAAAATTAGCTGATGTCTATAACCAAATCAAACAGCAATATCCTCATATTCATTATATCATGTCAACAAAGAGAGATATCATCTCTACTAGTGTCAATGAATTAACAGGATATTTATATGGTGAGTCATTGCATGTTTCTCCAATTTATCATATTGATGATATTGTTGATCGTGTCGGTGGGGGAGATGCTTTTCTTTCAGGTGTATTGTATGGATTATTGAACCAACGTGATAGACAATATAGCTTAATGTTTGGATGCTGTGCATCTGTTTTGAAACACACAATCCATGGTGATGCCAATCAGTTCAGTATTGAAGAGATAGAGAGTTTTATGTATCAAGGTGTTTCAAAAATTAATAGATAAGGAGGAAGAAAAATGAGTTTTCCTAAGAATTTCTTATGGGGTGGAGCCATTGCTGCCAATCAGGCTGAAGGCGCTTATTTAGAAGATGGAAAAGGTTTAACAACAGTGGATATGATTCCTCATGGAGAAAAAAGAATGTATGTGAAGTTAGGGGAAATGAATCCAGTTGAGTTTATAGAAGGAGAAAATTATCCGAGTCACGAAGCTATTGATTTTTATCATCATTATAAAGAAGATATCAAAATGTTAGCAGAAATGGGATTTAAATGTTTTAGAACTTCTATTTCTTGGGCACGTATTTATCCTGATGGTGAAGGAGAAGTCAATGAAGCAGGTGTGGCATTTTATAAAAGTATGTTTGAAGAATGTCGTCGTTATGGCATTGAACCATTAGTCACATTATGTCATTTTGATGTACCTATGGCATTGGTCAACAAATATGGCTCTTTTAGAAGCCGTCATGTGATTGAATGTTTTACGCGTTATGCACGTACATGTTTCGAAAGATTTGATGGTCTTGTGAAATATTGGTTGACATTTAATGAAATTAATATTTTATTGCATTCTCCATTTTCGGGGGCTGGAATTAGCTTTCGTCCAGGTGAAAATAGAGAACAGGTGAAATATCAGGCTGCCCATCATGAATTGATTGCCAGTGCTTTAGCAACAAAGATTGCGCATGAAGTGAATCCTGATAATTTGGTAGGGTGTATGCTGGCAGGAGGCCAGTTCTATCCATATAGCTGTAATCCAGAAGATGTCTGGTTAGCTATGAATAAAGATCGTGAGAATTTAATGTTTATTGATGTCCAGGTACGTGGTTATTATCCTAGCTATGCCAAACGTGTATTTAAAGAAAAGAATATTCATTTGGATATTCAAGAAGGAGATTTAGAAATTCTCAAACAATATCCTGTAGATTTTGTTTCATTTAGCTATTATCAATCAAGATGTGCCAGTGCCGATCCAAATCTCACAACAACTGATGCAAATGTTGTGAAGTCTATCAAAAATCCATATCTCAAAACAAGTGATTGGGGCTGGCAGATTGATCCTTTAGGTTTACGTATTACATTAAATGCTTTATATGATCGTTATCAAAAACCATTGTTTATTGTAGAAAATGGATTAGGAGCAAAAGATGTCATTGAAGAAGATGGAACAATTCAAGATGATTATCGTATTGATTATTTAAGAGAACATATCAAAGCGATGAGTGATGCTATTGATGATGGTGTGGATTTAATGGGTTATACAACTTGGGGATGTATTGATCTTGTATCAGCAAGTACAGGTGAAATGAGTAAACGTTATGGTTTTATTTATGTAGATAAAGATGATGAAGGTCATGGAACATTGAAACGAATGAAGAAAAAATCATTTGATTGGTATAAAAAAGTTATTGCAACAAATGGAGAAGATCTTGCATAGATCTTTTTCTTTTTGTGCAATATTGGTATTTTTGTGAAAGTTTAGTATAATAAACATATGAGGTGAGGAGTATGGAAGCTTTCTATAAACAGGAAGATTTAGAAGTTTTTAGAAAATGGGTTTATTATCAGGTGGAAAATGATCCTCGCTTAACTTTAGAAAAATATGATGAACGCACATATAAAATTTATTATCAAAAGAGAGTTGCTCGATTTGTTATTTGGCCTATAGGAATTGTAGAAGAAGCGATTATGGAAGGAGAAGAGCTGTTATTTTATTTACATTATCAGTTTCATAACTTTCATTATGCAACCAATCTGTTTCATCGTATGATGGAAAAACTGCTTGAAGATGAAAAAACAAATTATCATATTTTATTATGTTGTTCAGGTGGAATGACAACTGGGTATTTTGCTCAGAAATTGAATAAGTATTGTCAATTAAACCATTTACCTTATCAAATTGATGCACAAGCTGTTCATCAGTTGGAGAATGTTTATCAGAATTATGATTTTATTTTTATAGCACCACAGCTTAGATATAAGCAACGAGAATTATCTCAAACATTAAAACCAGTACCGGTTTATAATATTGAGGCATCAGTGTTTGCAACTTATGATTGTCAGGCAATGATTGAAATCATAGAAAAAGTCATTAAAGATGGAGGATATGATGAGCGAAAAGGATAAAATGATGGCTGGACATTTATATCAGCCTTATGATCAGGAATTATATCATGAAAGGGAAATCTGTAAGAGAATGCTTTATGAATATAATCGTTATACGCCAGTTCAAAAAGCAGAACGAGATATTCTTTTAAAAAAATTATTGAATTGTAAAGGAGAATTATGTATTGAACCACCATTTTATTGTCAATATGGATATCATATTACAGTTGGCTTAAACTTTTATAGTGATGTCAATTTAACAATTTTGGATCAGGGACTTGTCGAAATCGGAGATCATGTTGCCTGTGGGCCCAATGTTCACATCTATACTGCATCTTATCCATATCATGAGATGCAAAGAATGCAAGGATATGAATATGCTAAATCTGTAAAAATTCATGATTATGTCTGGATTGGTGGTAATGTCACTATTTTACCAGGTGTTAAAATCAATCAAGGAGCGATTATTGGGGCAGGCAGTGTCGTGACACAGGATATTCCTCCATATGTTATTGCGGCAGGGAATCCTTGTCGAGTCATTCGACCTATCACAAAGGAAGATGTTCATAAGAAATGGTAAATTGTATAGAAGTTTGATGAAGCATAGAGGTGATGGGACAATGAAAGTTCATATAAGATTGGCAAAAGCATCTGATTATGATGAAATTATGGAGATTTTAAATCAGGTCCATGCTCTCCATGTGAAGTTAAGACCTGATTTGTATCAAGAAAGTCATGATCTTTTAACATTGGAAGAACTAAAAGATGATATTTCTCATCAGGGTTATTATGTTGCTAAAGAAGATGGAAAAGTGGTTGGTATATTAAGAATTATGTTTCGTCATATCAAGACGCCTGCGCATCAAGAATGTCGTATCATATGGATAGATACAATGGGTGTGGCTGACGGATATCGAGGAAAAGGGATTGGTCACCAGTTACTCTGTTATGTGAAAACATTAAAAGAACAGTTAGGTTATGACCGCATTGAATTACAGGTGAATGCTCAAAATCAACATGCTTATGATATCTATAAACAGTATGGTTTTGTAGATAAATCTATCATTATGGAATTGTCTTGAATATAAAGAAAAAGAGATTATGATTTCTCATAATCTCTTTTTCGTGTTATTATTTTTCGAAAGTTGTGTATTATATGAACTACAATCTCCATCTCTCTACCAAATAACTTCCACCTTGCTCTTCTTCCTCACCATATCCGTATCTCTACGGACAAGTATATTCTACCATAATTTTCAAATAATGCAAGATGATTTTGTCGATTTATGACTGATGAAGGTCTGAATAATTGATAAGTTGGATGTGATGATCATGAATAAATTGCTTAACTTTATCGGAAGTCAGTAATTCTAACTCTTTCATACGAGGAATACTGTAACTTGTCATATCATATAGCCTTTGATCAAGATAGGCTGGATGACACATAAATTCTAAAGCACCTTCTTTTGATGTTAGAACTTGAGTAAAAAACTCATAATTGACATCTTCATTATACATTTGATCATAAACTGGAACATATGGGTAATCTTCAATAATCTGTTCTCTTTGACGAATAGGAAGATTATATTCCTTCGCTAGTTTTTTGGTTATATCCATATGCCATGGTAATAAGTGAACATGATGGTGAGAATCAATATGTGTTGGTTTACAATGTGCAATTTCAATGAATTTTTCTATTTGTGCCTTCCATTCTTTATATAATTCATCAGGATTGGCATGTGGCTGACCATCAGGATAATCTTTTGGTCTGATGAAATCTCCAGTTGCTGTTGTGTAAGATTTTGCTCCATCAATCAAGGGACGTCCTACTGTTAAAACAAGATGAATACCGACTCCTAAATTTGGGAAATTTTTAGCTTGTTCTAAAGCAAAACTGGCATAGGGCATATTCATCATGCATGTTGTAGAAGTAACAATTCCTTGGTTATGTGCAACTAAAATACCAATTGTATTGGCTTGTGTCATGCCAAAGTCATCAGCGTTGACGATTAATTTTTGAATCATGAAAAAACCTCCTTATAAGAAGATTATACTCTAAATAGTTAAGAGAAGTTGTTTTTTTCATATTCTTAAAATATTTCTTTGTGTCTAGAGGATGATTGCTATATAATAGAAAAGAAATCGAGGAGGGATGCTATGAACACAATTACTGGTTATACTGGTTTATATGGCATTGTAGCAAATCCAATTAAACATTCATTATCTCCAATGATGCATAATACAGCTTTTCAATATCTTGGAATTAATGATGTTTATTTGGCATTTGAAGTTACTGAAGAGCATTTTCATGATTTTATGCTAAGTGCCAAAACACTTCATATGAAAGGCTTTAATGTATCCATGCCCTATAAAGAAAAAATCTTACCTTATTTAGATGAATTAACCCCTGAGGCGCAATTGTGTCAGGCTGTGAATACAGTTAAAAATGAAAATGGAAAATGGATTGGTCATATCAGTGATGGGCGTGGCTTTATTATGGCGTGTGAGGAAAAAGGCTGGGATGTCCGTCATCAAAAAATTGTAATCTTAGGTGCAGGTGGTGCAGCAAAGGCAATCATTGCAGCTTTAGCATTTCATGATGTGCAAGAAATTGTGATTTATAATCGTAGCGTTAAGGAATGGGTTGAAACTTTTCAAGAAAAATTAGCTTGTCCTATTGTTTTCAAGCCGTTATCTGATTTGCAATCTCTAAAAGATGATTTAAAAGATGCCTATTTATTGATTCAAACAACGAATGTCGGGATGAAACCTCATCCTGAAGGATGCTTGATTCCTGATGTTTCATATTTAAGAAAAGAATTAAAAGTAGCAGATATTATTTATAATCCTAAAGAAACAAAATTATTAACCTTGGCAAAAGCGCAGGGACTTGATTATATGAATGGTGAAGGAATGATTGTTTATCAGGGTGCTGTTTCTTTTGAGTTTTGGACAGATTGTCCAATGCCAATATTAGAAGTGAAAAAAAGTTTAAAAATGGAGTGAGAAGAAATGAAGGAAATTGTTGTAGCTTCAACAAATGAAGGAAAAATTAAAGAGATAAAAGCTATGTTAAATCAAATTGGTATTGAAGTGAAATCATTGAAGGATGTTTTTGATCATGAAATAGATATTGAAGAAAATGGACAAACATTTCAGGAAAATGCTTTGATTAAAGCACAAACAATTTGTGATATGATTCATAAACCTGTTTTAGCTGATGATTCAGGTTTAGAAGTAGATGCTTTAGATGGGGCGCCCGGTATTTATTCGGCTCGTTTTATGGGACATGATACAAGCTATGATGTTAAAAATCAATATATTATTGATGCTGTAAAAGGAAAAGAAAGGGGAGCACGATTTGTTTGTGCTATGGCTTTATGTATACCAAATCAGGATCCTATCTTAATTGAAGAATATTTTAATGGAGAAATTCATGATAAGATTGAAGGAGAAAATGGTTTTGGTTATGATCCTATTTTCTATGTCCCTGAGCTTCATAAAACATCAGCACAGTTAACTTTAGAAGAAAAAAATCAATATTCACATCGTGCTAAAGCGCTGAAAAAACTTTATACGATTTTAAAAGGAGAAGAATAAATGAATCATATTGTATTAGTACATCCTGCTATCCCTCAAAATACAGGTAATATTATGCGTACTTGTGTTGCGACACATTCACGTTTACATTTAATTAAACCATTAGGTTTTTCTCTTGATGATAAACATATGAAAAGAGCAGGATTAGATTATATTAAAGATTTAGAAATGCAAATTTACGATAGTTGGGAAGATTTTGTAAGTCAAAATCAAGGAGATTATCATTTCTTTACAAGATATTCTAAGCTTTGTTATAGTGATCAAAACTATGTATCCAATCAGGATCAATATATTATTTTTGGACATGAGCATGATGGTATCCCTCATGAAATCTTAAAAAATCATTTAGATGAATGTGTCCGTATTCCGATGGATGCCAATGCGAGAAGTTTAAATCTTTCTAATTGTGTAGCAATAGGCATTTATGAAGTTTTACGCCAACAGAATTATCCAAAATTATCAAAGGTTGAGGTACAAAAAGGTGCTGATTTCATATATAAAGAATAGAAAAAGTGATATTTTTCTAGCATTGGTTCTGACTGTTTTTATTATCAGTTTAGCAGTTGTCATCACCGTATTCTTTAAACCATTGTATTACTTTGATATTCAATATCTAAAAATCAGTGAGAATACAGGCCTTTCTCCAGATGTTATTCGTCATAATTATGATGTTTTGATTCAGTATCAGAGTCTCTTTTATCAAGGTGCTTTAAATCTTCCTGATTTTGCAATGTCTAGCAGTGGTCGTATCCATTTTGAAGAAGTGAAAAGAATTTTTGAAGCCATTCAAATAGTGTGTCTAATAACAGGAATGATATCTTTAGTTATGATGGTTTTGCGTTTTCGTCAAAAAGAGTATCGTTTTTTGCGGTTAACATCTTTGTTTTCTGTTGGAATACCTTTAGTGATTGGATTTTTAGCAGCTATTGATTTTAATAAAGCATTTGTTATTTTTCATCAGATTGTCTTTAGAAATGATTATTGGATTTTCGATGAAGTGACAGACCCGGTGATTACGATTTTACCAGAAGCCTTTTTTATGCATTGTTTTATGATGATTATTGGAATTGTCCTTGTTATCAGTGGAATACTCTATTTGATTTATTTAAGACAAAGAAAAAAGATTTTGTCTGCTTTATAAAAGCCTGTCATCATAATTATGACAGGCTTATAAAATATTTTGCTTTTCTAATTCTTTTCTTAAATCAGCTTGGTAAGGTAAATAAATACCATGAATATGAAGTTCTTGTGCTGCTCTAATATTTGCCAACATATCATCAATGAAAAGAGATTCCTCAGGATTCAAATGATATCTTTTTAAAAGAAGTTCATAGATTTTTTTATCTGGTTTGACGAGATGTTCATTAGCAGAAATGATACCACCATCAAAAAGCTTGAAAAAGTCATATCTTTCAAACATTGTTTCAATAGCTTCTTTATGGAAATTAGATAAGAGATAGAGCGCATATCCACGGTCTTTGAGTTCTTGTACAATTTTTACGTTTTTGGTTAATGGGGTCATCATCTGAGTCCAGTTTTCCATTACAAAAATAATTTCATCATGATAGTGAGGATGCTTTAATGTCAAAGATTGAATTGCATCTTTAATCATCATGGTTCCTATATCCAGTTCAATCCATTCATCACTGGAAAAAATAATCATCATTAAATCTCCCATTACGGATGGAGTGAAATGTTTTTGCAGATATTCCTCAGGTTGAAAATCTAATAAAACGTTTCCGATATCAAAAATAATATTTTTCATATATGACTCTCCGTTCATAACAAATTCACACAATTCATGCATTATGTTATAATATATTCTAGCATAGGAGGATATGTAGATGAAAGCATTTTTAGAAAAATATAACAGTTTAAAATATTTGCTTTATTTTTTTATTGCCTATATGATTGGTTTTGTTATTTTAGAAAACCATCAGTCATCACGTTTAATCATTACTGATTCATGGATTGATCAGTATATTCCTTTTAATGAATATTTTGTGATTCCATATGTTTTGTGGTTTGTATTTATCGCATTAGGTTTTGCTTATTTTGTTTTTATAGATCAAAGTGGAATTAAAAGGACTTACTTTTATTTGTTTTTAGGAATGAGTCTTTCTTTGTTGATTTATGCGATATTACCCACAGGGCAGAATTTACGCGTTCATTTACCTAATGACAATATTTTCCAATGTCTCGTTAGTTTTATATATTCAGTAGATTCACCGACAAATGTCTGTCCAAGTATTCATGTTTATAATAGTGTTATGATGTGTGTGTCATTATTGAAAAGTCCTCGTATTCAAAAATCTTCATGGCTATGTGCAGGTATTGTGATTTTAGCTGTTTTGATTTGTATGTCAACAGTCATGATTAAACAACATGCTTTCATAGATATTGTTTTTGCTTTGATTTTAGCTATCATTATTTATAATATTGGGAAAAGAAAGTTTGACTATTAAATATGTTCACTTGACATGGATAAGTGCATATTAGTAGATATATATTTCTTTTTCAACGAAATATCAATGAAAGATGGCGGATATGCCATCTTTCGTGGATCAGTGAAAAGACCATTTGGAAAAATGGTCTTTTTTTGATGAATGCTCGAATAATTGTATACATTTGTCTATATATTCTAAATAATTTTGTTTTAAAAACAAAAAATAAATATTAATTTGTTTTTTAGACAAAAAATATTTGACAATGATAACAAACTTAGTATATACTACCATCATACAGGAAACATACCTGGTATTTCAAAAGGGGGAGAGAAAATGAAAAAGTTAAAAGCTTTAATTGTTATGTGCTTAGCAACAGCCATGCTCGTTGGTTGCGGTAGTGGTACTGCTGCAAGCGACACTTATGTTTTTTCAAGTGAACTTGATATTAAAAACCTTGATTCCTCTGATGCCGATGACGGAATGTCATTTAATGCAATGCATGCATGTATTGATGGTTTAATGGGATTAGATGAAGAAGGAAATATTACTGAGGCTATTGCTGAAAGTTATGAAGTCAGCGATGACCAAATGACATATACATTCCATATAAGAGACAATGCCAATTGGGCTAATGGAACACCTGTTACAGCAAATGATTTCGTTTATGCTTGGCAAAGAATCTTAAAAAATAACGGAAACTATGCTTATATGTTAGGTAGTGATGGTGCTTCAATTAAAGGAGCAGATGAAATTTTAGCAAAAATGGGAAATAAAACAGAATTAACTGATGCTGATTTTGCAAACTTTGGAGCAACTGCAAAAGATGATAAAACTCTTGTTGTTGAACTTACAAAACCAGTTTCTTATTTCACAGAATTAATGACTTTCCCATGTTATTATCCAATTAATCAGGAATTCTGCGAAGAAAAAGGTGACCAATATGCTAAGAGTGCTGCTAACGTATTATCAAATGGTGCATTCATTATGAAAGATTGGCAACCTGGAAAACAAGCAACTTTCGAAAAGAATGAAGATTATTGGAATGCTGATGCAGTGAAGATTTCTAACTTAGTAATGAACTTAGTTCAAGATCCACAAACTGCAGCAACAAGTTTCAAAAATGGTGAAACTGATTTCGCACCAATCAACTCTGAATTAGTTGATCAATATAAAAACGATGATTCTTATGTATCATTCAATGAAGGGTATTTATTCTATCTTGAAATCAATGAAAAGAATACAGATTTAGCTAACATTAAAATTAGACAAGCTATTTCAAAAGCAATTGATAGAGAAGATTTAGCTAACAACGTCTTAAAAGATGGTTCTAAAGCGGCAGCTGGATTTGTTCCTAGAGAATTATCAGTAAGCTCTGAGGGAACTGATTTCCGTGATGATGCTGGTGACTATGATGTTACAAAATACAATTTAGAAGAAGCACAAAAATTATTTGCTGAAGGTTTAAGTGAACTTGGAAAAGATTCAATCACTGTCAGATTAACATATGGTACTGATGAATCTCCAATGGATCAAATGGCAGAATATTTACAAAATGCTTTAACTAAATTAAATGGTTTAAATATTGAAATGGTTGCCACAACTAAACAAGACAGAATTTACAACAAAATGGCAAATGGTGATTTCGATATTGCATGTACTCGTTGGGGTCCAGACTATGGTGATCCAACAACTTATTTGAACTTATGTTTGGATGGAAATGCTAACAACTATGGTAAATATTATAGTGAAGAGTATGAAAATATCATGAGCAAAGTAAGAACTGAAGCTAATGCTGATACTCGTTGGCAATATATGATTGATGCTGAAAAAGTTATTATGACTGACTTACCAGATATTCCAGTATTTGAAAAAGGAACTTCAGCATTAGAAAACAAGAAAGTTACTGGATTAGTTCATAGACCAGTAGGTGTACCTTATACATTCACATATGTAGAAAAGGCAGAATAAGACAATTAAAGTAATGAAAGCTGATAAACACAATATGGTTTTCTATATTGTGTTTATCTTTTAAAGGAGGGGTTTGATGAGCAAATCAACATTAAAATATATAGGAAAGAGATTACTCATATCTCTAGTCACTTTATTTGTTATTCTTGTTGTATTGTTTTTAATTGTCAAATTATTGCCTGGGTCTCCAATTAATAATGAAAGATTATCTGATGCTCAAAGAGCGGCAATCGAAGCTAAATATGGTTTGGATCAGCCTATTTTGACGCAGTTTGTAACTTATGTCAAAAATATGTTAACAGGTGATTTTGGTGTTTCTTATAACATGTATAAAGATATGCCTGTTTCATCACTTGTTGGTTCAGCTGCCAAAATTTCATTCTTGTATGGTTTAAGTGCAGTTGTTATTGGTGGATTATTGGGAACTTTATTAGGTATTTTTGCGGCACTGCACAAAAATACAATCTGGGATACACTTGCAACAGTGATTTCTGTTATTGGTGTCTCTGTTCCATCATTTGTATTCGCAATGATGATATTAATTTTATTTGCATCATGGCTACATATTTTGCCAACACAATATAGTTCTTTTAGTCCAATTGTGTCTTCTATCATGCCTGTTATGGCATTATCAGTTGGTGTTATTGCGAACGTTGCCCGTTTTACAAGAACCGAAATGGTTTCTGTTATGAATAGTGAATATATGACATTGGCTGAAGCCAAAGGATTGGATAGTAAAACATTAATTTTTAAACATGCATTACGTAATGCATTGATTCCAGTTGTCACTATTTTAGGACCAATTTTGGTTAACTTGATGACTGGAACAATGGTTGTTGAGAAAATATGTGGCGTTCCTGGATTAGGAAAATTGCTGATTAATAGTATTTTATCAAATGATGTGAACATTATTTTGGCTTGCTCATTCTTATATGCAGCTATGTACATTGTGATGATGTTAATTATTGATGTTTCATATGGAATCATTGATCCAAGAATTCGTTTAGGTAAGGAGGATTCATAATGGAAGTAAATGTAAAAGATATTGAATTTTTACCAGATGATTTTGAGTTCGTCGGTGACAAACAAGATATTTCTATAGATGTTGTGGCTCCTGCTAAACCAGCTTGGAAAGAAGCTATCGATATTTTTATGAAAAATAAAGGAGCAGTTATTGGGCTGATTATGATTGCTATCATTGTTTTATTAGCTATTTTTGCTCCAATGTTATCATCATACAAATATGATGATTTGAATACTGCGTTACAAAGTATTTCACCAAATATGGAACATTGGTTTGGGACAGATACTTTAGGAAGAGATTTATGGGTACGTTTGTGGACAGGTGCACGTATTTCATTGTTTGTTGCAGTGTGTGCTGTCTTTATTGATGTGATTGTAGGAACAACATATGGAATGATTTCTGGATACTTTGGTGGTATGGTAGACTCAGTTATGCAAAGAATTCAGGAAATTATCAACTCTATTCCAACACTTGTTGTCTTGACTTTATTATTAATGGTTATGAAATCAAGTTTAACAACAATTGTTTTTGCATTATCATTAACAGAATGGATTGGAATGAGTCGTATCGTCAGAGCTCAGGTTTTAAAAGTGAAAGAAGAAGAATTTGTTTTGGCTTCTCGTACTTTAGGAGCAAAAAGTTTCTTCATTATCTTTAAAGAAATCTTACCAAATATTTATAGTCAAATGATTATCATGATTATGATGTCTATTCCAAATGCTATTTTCTATGAAGCTTATTTATCATTCGTTGGTTTAGGATTACCTGCACCAAATGCTTCACTTGGAACATTGATTAATGATGGTTTTGAAAGTTTTCTGGTTTATCCATATATGATGTTAATTCCTGCTGTTGTCTTATCTATCTTAATGTTAAGTTTCAACTTGTTTGGTGATGGGTTAAGAGATGCCCTAGATCCAACAATGAAGGAGATGTAGTTATGGCAGAAAGAGAAAGAGTATTAAAAATCAGAGATTTATCAATCTCATTTAAAACAGGAAATGGAAAAGTCAATGCTATTAGAGGTGTTAACTTTGATTTATATAAAGGTGAAACAGTTGCCATTGTAGGGGAATCTGGTTCTGGGAAATCAGTCACTACAAAAGCAATTATGGGGATTCTTGCTAATAATGGAACAATTGATTCTGGCTCAATAGAATATACTTGGCATGATGAAAATACAGGCGAAGCTATTACTAAGGATATTGTTCAGTTAAGCAAGAAAGAAATGCAAAAAGAGATTCGTGGACGAAAAATTGCCATGGTTTTCCAAGATCCAATGACGTCTTTAAATCCAACAATGACAATTGGAAAACAAGTTATGGAACCTATGATGTTTCATTATGGAAAATCAAAACAGGAAGCTTATCAAAGAGCAGTTGAGTTATTAAAAGAAGTTGGTATTACAGATGCTGAAAAGAGAATGAAAAACTATCCACACCAATTATCTGGTGGGATGCGTCAAAGAATTGTCATTGCGATTGCACTTTCATGTGATCCATATGTTCTAATTTGTGATGAACCAACAACAGCTCTTGATGTGACAATACAGGCTAAAATTCTAGAATTGATTCAAGATATTCAAAAGAAAAAAGATCTTTCTGTTATCTATATTACTCATGATTTAGGAGTTGTTGCCAAAGTTGCGGACTTTGTTAATGTTATGTATGCTGGGAAAATTGTAGAAACAGGAACAATTAATGAAATCTTCTATGATCCTAAGCATCCATATACTTGGGGATTGCTTTCATCTATGCCAGACTTAGATACAAATGATGATGAATTATATACAATTCCTGGGACACCACCAAATCTAACACAAGAGATTAAAGGTGATGCCTTTGCACCAAGAAATCAATATGCTTTAAATATTGATTTAAGACTTGATCCCCCAATGTTTGATGTACCAGGATCTGATACTCATAAAGTAGCGAGCTGGCTAATGCATGAAAAAGCACCAAAAGTGGAAATGCCAGAATCATTAAAACGACGTATTGAAAAAATGAAGGAGGAGGGGTTGAAAAATGGATAATAATGAACCAATCCTTGTTGTCAAAGATTTAAAACAACACTTTAAAATAAGCCGTAATTTTACAGTTAAAGCCGTTGATGGTATTTCATTTGAAATTAAACCTGGAGAAACATATGGACTCGTAGGAGAATCAGGTTCAGGGAAATCAACAACTGGAAGAAGTATTATTCGTTTATATAAACCAACTTCTGGAAGTATTAAGTTTAATGGTAAAGAAATTTCTGGAAAGTTGGATAAAGAAACTTTAACAGATTTACGTACAAATATGCAGATGATTTTTCAGGATCCTATGGCATGTTTAAATCCAAGAAGAAAAGTTCTAGATATTATTGCTGAAGGACTTGATATTCATAAGTCATATAAAACAATTGAAGAAAGAAATGAAAAAGTTTACCAGATCTTAGAATTGGTTGGATTATCAAAAGAACATGCTTCAAGATATCCACATCAGTTCTCTGGTGGACAAAGACAACGTATTGGTATTGCACGTGCCTTAATTATGAATCCAAGCTTAATTATTGCAGATGAAGCCATTTC
This sequence comes from Massilimicrobiota sp. mt181, assembly GCF_055420065.1. Classification (NCBI taxonomy): domain Bacteria; kingdom Bacillati; phylum Bacillota; class Erysipelotrichia; order Erysipelotrichales; family Erysipelotrichaceae; genus Massiliimicrobium; species Massilimicrobiota sp. mt181. Next base: position 158,226 of record NZ_JBVAYN010000002.1, on the reverse strand, counting down.
TGCACTTGACGTTTCTATTCAGGCACAAGTTGTCAATCTGATGAAGAAAATACAAAAAAAGACAAATATTGCTTATTTATTTATCGCACATGATTTGTCAATGGTTAAGTATATTAGCAATCGTATTGGGGTGCTCCATTTAGGGCATTTGGTTGAAACAGGAACATCTGAAGAAATTTTCAATCATCCATTACATCCGTATACGAAATCTTTATTATCAGCTATCCCTCATCCAAATCCAGAAGTAGAAAAGAATAGAGTTTCACTGACTTATGATTATAAGGAAAGTGGGCTTAATTATGAAGCTGGTATTCAACATAAGGTTTCAGATACGCATTATGTTTTAGCAACGGATGAAGAATTTCAAGATTTCTTAAAACACCAAAACGATATTATCTAATATAAAAAGAATCTCCCATTCTTAAGCTGGGAGATTTTTTTATATTTATTATTTTATTTAAAGAAAGTATAAGCTTCAAAATGAGCTTGAGGATGATCGCAAGCTGGACATCTTTCAGGAGCTTCTTTACCTTCAAAGATAAATCCACAGTTATTACATTTCCACATAACAACTTCATCTTTCTTAAAGACTGTTCCATTTTCTAAGTTTTCTAATAATTTTAAGTATCTTGCTTCATGCATTTTTTCTGCAACTGCAATGCTTCTACATACTTTAGCAATTTCAGGGAAACCTTCTTCATCAGCAATTTTAGCAAATTCAGGATACATATCTGTCCATTCTTCATTTTCTCCAGCAGCTGCAGCTTTTAAACATTCAGCTGTTGTACCAAGCATGATAGGGAAGTCTCCTTCAACGTGTAAGGCTTCACCTTTTAGTTCAGCATTTAATAATTTCATTAATCTTTTTGCATGCTCTTTTTCTTGATTGGCAGTTTCTTCGAAAATATTAGCAATTTGAACATATCCTTCTTTTTTAGCGATTGAAGAATAGTAAGTGTAGCGATTTCTAGCTTGAGATTCACCAGCAAACGCATGTAATAAGTTGTTAGCAGTTTTTGTTCCTTTTAATGTTGGCATGATAATGCCCTCCTTCTTAAGATTTCTTTTTAAGACAGTGAGAACAAGTTCCATGAAATATAATATCAGCAGAATGGATTTCATGTTCAGAGTGTCTGTTGACCTTATTAATAAGTTCTAAAAGGGTAGAATCATGGCATACGATGTCCTGAATCAGACCGCATTCATCACAAACCATATGCAGGTGAGGATCAGTGCGTGCATCAAAATGAATAACACCATCACCAATATCTAAACGATTAATTCTTTTGTTGTCAGCCAGTAAATTGAGATTTCGATAAACTGTTCCTAAACTAATATCAGGGATACGTTTTTTGACTTGGGTATAGATAGCATCTACGCTAGGATGAGTACAATCATCTTTTAATACTTCATAAATAGTTTCCCTTTGTTTAGAATATCTCATCTTTGTTTCAGACATACTCTTCACTCCTTATTAATAATGGTTACTGTTATTATAGCATGAACTTTCTGTATGTCAAACATTCAAGTATAAAACATAGAAAAAAGGAACAGATACCATGAAAAAGGCGTGATATAAAGTATTTTTTAAAAGAATAAGGGATGCCATCTAGAATATTATCCACCTGCATGAGAACGGATAAACCAGAAAATGACAGATAAAAACTGACAAAAGGATAAACAAGCATATTGTGATATTGTAATAATTGAATGGCTCCAGAGCTAAATTCCAAGAAGCCTTTGAGAATGCTTAAAAGAAATTCGTTGTGAATAACACTTTGGAGACTATAACCAATAAATTGAAAGACAAGCATATAGCCTAATATGAAAATAAAAGCTGTTAAGGATGATGTAATGCTTTTTTTGAGTGCTTCAACAAAACGCATATGAGGATGAAGAATGGGTTGAATGGTGTCATGGAAAGTCATCCATTGATAATGATCGTCATAAAAAAGAGCTTTGATTATACTTGGAAGAATATGACTGATGTAAATCAGCAAAGCATCACGAAAAGGCAACTTTAAAGAGACAAAGATAAAACTTAGAGATGAAAATGAAGCTATCGAAAGAAGATGTTGTAATTGTTGGAGGGTGATGTATCCAAGTTCATAGGATTCTCTTAACATTTTGGCATTTGTTGGATAACCACAGAAAAATGATACAAAATAGAGAGAAGACATATGTGGTGTTAAATGAAAAAGTGGTGAAAAAAGAAATTGTATAAAATAGCTTAGCATTTGAAATAATCCAAGTGATAGACATAAAGATATTAAAATCATAAAAGGTAATAATGATGGCAACAGATTTGTTAAAACGATTTGAATAACTTGTGATGAAATCTTCACAATCTGAAACATATTTAAAAAAGAAAAAACAGTTGTAAAAAGAACAAGACAAAGTGTAAAATAATAATTAGCTTTTTTCATAAAGACTCCTTGTATAAAAGAGGTGATGAGATATGAAAGGGATTTTGGTTGGTGTTCAGTATCCACAGATGTCCTATGATTTAGATATTTCCATGAAGGAATTGAAACAATTGGCATATGCCTGCGATATCGATGTAAAAACAGTAGTCATTCAAAAATTAGAAACTATTTCTCCTAAATATTACATTGGCAAAGGTAAAGTCGCAGAAATTAAAGACATGATAGAAGAAGATGATATTGTCATTTTCAATGAAGAACTTAGTGCTTTGCAGATTAAAAACTTAACAGATGCTTTTTTAGTGGAAGTAACGGATCGCAGTGATTTGATTTTACGTATTTTTGCTTCAAGGGCGAAGACAAAAGAAGCCAAACTTCAGGTGAGTATTGCTCGACAACAATATATGCTACCAAGGCTGGCTGGAATGAAAAAGGAATTATATTCACAACAAGGTGGAATGGGCTTTAGAGGCCTTGGTGAAAAACAGATTGAATTGGATCGTCGTCGTATTCGTCGTGAGTTAACACGTGCTCAAAAAGAGTTGAACGTTATTGAAAAACAACGTCAAACTCAAAGAAAGAAAAGAAAGATTCACCATGAGAAAGTTGTATGTCTGGTTGGTTATACAAATAGTGGTAAATCATCTTTATTAAATTATTTTACACATAAAAAAGTATTGGAAAAAGATATGCTTTTTGCGACATTACAAACGTCATCAAGACAAGTTTATCTGAAAAAACATCGTTTGATATTGAGCGATACAGTTGGTTTTATCCATCAGCTTCCACATTCATTTGTTCAGGCATTTCATTCAACTTTAGAAGAAGTCAAAGAAGCTGATTTATTATTACATGTTATTGATGCATCATCTTTTGATTATCCTAATCAAATTGAGACAACTTTGGCTGTATTAAAAGAAATTGGTGTTGAAGATACACCTATGATTTATGTGTATAATAAAATTGATTTAAAAGAAAAAACGTTTCTTCATGAATATCATCCTTTTATAGATATTTCTGTGAAAGAACAAAAACATCTTGAGAAGTTAGAGGATATGATTATCCATATGCTCTATAAAGATTATGAGTTAATGGAGATTTATATTCCATATGAAAAAGGAGAAATCTTCTCTGAAATTGAAAATTTATATGAAATTATGCAAGTTGATTATTTGGAAAATAGTATACATCTCTTATTTTATGTTGATATTCAAAGAAAAGCTCAATATCTCTCATTTGTCAAAAAAACTGATAGTTAAACTATCAGTTTTTATGTTTAGTCTTGTGTATAATGACTCCTTTTGTTGATAAAAAGGAAAATACTGCCAATCAGGAAAAAGAAAATAAAGAAAATCTGCAAGATTCTTTTTGGCATCATCTCATCCTCCTTGATTTAACTCTAACAAACAAATGTATGATTCAATATGTGAAAAACATCAAAAATTATTGTTTATGTGTAAATTCAATATTCTTTTGAATGACTTGAATAATACCACGATAATTCTTTGTTGCAAATAGGGTTGCGTCAATACAATAAAGCGGAATTTGATGTTTTGTTAATGCAAGAATTTCAGGTTCCATATGGGCAATCTGTGGAGCTAGATATAAAGCATCATATTCCTGATAGTTTTGATATAATTGATCTAAAGATAAAGACACCAGTTGAAAATGAATATTTTCTAATTCACAAACCTGTTGCATTTCTTCAATGAATACAGAAGTTGATAACCCACCTGTACAACATAAGGCAATTTTAAGTTCTTTTTGTTGAGTATGTTTGACTATTGTTTGATAAAATTCATTAAATAGATGGCAACATTGGGATAAATTCATAATTGTAAAATGTAAATAAAAAAGTAATTTCTGATCACTTGGTCGTATAATTTCTTCTTCTACAATATTGTTAAACCAAATTGTCATTGTTCCTTTGACTTTATGAGTTTCAAAACAAATTGTCTTTGTTTTATCATTTTGAACTGTTACATAACAAGTGATTTGATCTTTTTGATATTGTTTAGCATTGACAATAATCCATCGAAAAAAGATTTCACGATAAACCTCAAGATAAAATTCATCAAACATCCTATCATCACCTTCTTTTTTATCATATACTATTTTCATTCAAAAGAAAACTTTTTACAGAAATGGAAAAGAAACATTGCAAACAAACAAGAATAATTTATGAGAAATCATAATTTATAGTGAAAGGAGGGATATTATGGAAAAGAATTGTGTTCATAATAAGGCTCAAGTAGAAACCACTTGTCATACAAGTACCAGTAATTGTGTAGAAACGTATTTGAAAAAACCGCTTTGCATCTGTAAATTTGTAGATAAGAAAGAAGCTTGTAGAGGAGACATCCTCACTTATACAATCCTTATTAAAAATGCTTCTTTAGTTAAAGAAACGCAAGTTGTCTTTACAGATCAAATGGATGACAATGTAGAGTATATTGATGATTCATTTCGTGTGAATGGTGAAAATCAGACTCCTGCGTTAGATAATCATACGCTTTATTATATCATTCCATCTATTGATGCTATGTCTACTATTGAAATTATTTTCCAGGTACGCATCACTGCATAGAGATCCTTAAGGATCTCTATTTTTTAAAAAAATAAAGAGGCTTTAGTTTATTAAAAAAAATAATTATGATAGAATGTAATGGGGTGATGATATATGGAAAAAAGAATATTTGTTATATCGGATCTTCATGGACAATTTGTACTTCTTCAATTATTGTTGGAACGTATTGGTTTTACTGATAATGATGAACTTTATATATTAGGGGATATTATGGATCGAGGACCTAATAGTATTGATATTTATTATTTTGTAAAGGCTATGAAAAATATTCATATGATTAAGGGTAATCATGAAATTATGATGCGTCAATCAATGCTGGCGGCTTTAAAATATAATGATTTGGATTCAGAAAGATCAAATCCTTATCGTTTGTGGAAACAAAATGGTGGACATAAAACAATTGATAGTATCAGAGAATATTTACAGAAAGACTACATTCCTTATGAAGAATACTTTGATTTAAAACGTATGTTTATTAGAGAGTTAATAGAATTTATTGATTCTTTACCAAGTTATTATGAATTGGATTTAAATGGGAAACACTATGTTTTGGTACATGCTGGAGTGGATCCAGAGATTCCTTTGGAAGAAAATGATGAAGAAATTTTAGCGTGGATTCGTGAATATTTTTATCTCAATGAAGCTAATCCTGATTATACATATATATTTGGGCATACGCCTTGTTGTTTTATTAATGAAGATCATTCATTTGATATATGGTATGATCCTGATTATCATAATAAGATTGGTATCGATGGTGGATTGGCAGTAGGAAGCAAAGGGCAATTGAATTGCTTGTGTTTAACAACTGGGGAGGTTACCGTTTTGAAATATGAGGAGGGACAGCCTCAGTGAGAAGTGCTTTCTATAATTTGATTAATTTTATTAATATGACAAACATTCATGATGTTTATTGGGGAGCAGCCAAAAAAATATTACAGAATATTTATGAAATTCCAAATAGTAATATTACTGATGTTGCAAAAATGTGTTATGTTTCAACTGCAACGATATCAAGACTTTGTCGAAAATTAAATTATGAATCATTTGCAGACTTTAAAAAAGATGTGATAATGAATTTGCATTATTTCAATCAGGATGCAAAAAGATTGCTTTTTGATCATCAGTTGCCTTCTCCTGAAACATTAGAAAAAGGCAAAGATATATTTAAAAATCATTTTCAGAATGTTATTCGAAATTTACAGGATACATATGATAATATTCATTATGAAGATTTAGTTTATATTGTTGATAAAATTCATGATGCAAAACGTATATGTTTTGCGGGAAATTTCTTTACCCAATCTGTTTCCATGCAACTCCAGATTGAGCTTTCTTATTTAGGGAAAGACTGTATTGCGATGTACCCACTAGAACAACAAAAAAATATATATAAAACATTAAAAGATTGTGATTTGTTGATTGTATCTTCAATTGCTGGTGGTTTTTTTAAGGACCATATTGAAGCCATGCGAGAACTGGTAAAGACAGAAGCTTATACAATTGCGATTACACAATTAGAGTCGTTTCCTTATAGTGATAAGATAGATATGATATTAAAAGTTGGAAATGACCATCATTCATTGATTGGTAAGTTTTCTATTACTTATATCTTTGAGGTTTTAGAAGCTTTGTATCATTTGAAGTATGGTATGAATAATGAAAAAAGCAACGATTACTGAGCTTGTGTAGTGTCGTTGCTTTTTGATGTTAAGATTATTAAATTGACTTGGTTAGGACAAAGAATTTTGTATGGGAAAGATGAAGGCCCAGTTAGTCCATTAGAGACAATAAGTGTTGAACCTTTTTCCTCATATGTTCCATGGTTATATGTTTGTGCTCCCTCGATAGATAATAAAGGACCTAAATATGGGAAATAAACAGAACCACCATGACTATGTCCTGATAACTGTAAGTCTACATGACCTTGAGCTTGTGTAAATGTATCTGGCTGATGTGAGATTCCTAGCGTTAATTTATCATCGCCTTTTTTTAATGTAGAAAAGTCATAAGTAGAATCATAAGCTACTAATGTAAAGTTGGTTTCTTTATAGTAAATAGGTCGTGATTCATTGCTTAAAACTTCAAAACCACCATTATTTAAGATTTGTGTTACTTCTAATGCAGAAGCTTCATCTTGCTCTCCAAGAACAGCTAGTTTTCCATATTGGCATTGAATATTTTTCAATGTTTCAGAAACTTTATCAGCACTGAAAACTTCTTTGTCATATAAGTCACCACCAAAGATAACCATATCAAAAGGATTTTCATTTAATTCTTTGATTACATCCTGAAAACGTTCCAAGCTATCTTGGTCAGTTAAGTTGATATCAGAAATAAAGGCTATTTTAAAGCCATTAAGTTTTGAAGATATAAGCGAACTTGTATATCTTTGTTCAATGAATTCATAAGCTTTTGGTGAAACGGCATAAATATAATAACCGAGAAAAAATAAACCAAAGACGATTAATAAAAGAATTAATCGTCTCATCAGTTTTTTCATGCTTTTTTATTCATGATAACAGGAATAATCATTGGATTTCTTTTGGTCTTCTGATAAAAGTAAGGAGCCAACGTATCCCTGATTGTGTTCTTGATTTCACCAAAAGTTGTTTTTCTTTTTAATAATTTAGAAAGTTCTCGACTCACTAATAACTCAGCTTCTCTAATCATTTCTTTACTTTCCTGCATATAAACAAAACCACGTGACATAATAATTGGTTTATTTAAAAGGCATCCAGCACGTGAATCCATTGAAATGAGAACCGAAACCATACCATCTTCACTAAGAATCTGGCGATCTCTTAAGACAGCTGTTGATAAACCTGTAATATCATTACCATCGACATAGATATCATCAACATGAATACGTGGACCAAGGCGTGCTTCTTCATTATGTAAAAGAATAGAATCACCATTTGATAAAACAAAGGCATTGCCTTTTGTGAGGCCAACTTCTTCAAATAGTTTTGCATGAATTTTCAACATACGATATTCTCCATGCACTGGGAAGAAATATTTGGGACGTGTTAACAGTAACATCAGTTTTTGTTCTTCCTGTGAAGCATGTCCAGAAGTATGCAGATTACTAATTGCTTCATTTGTCAGAACTCTAGCTCCGGCACGATAAAGCTTGTTGATGACTTTGCTGACACTGCTGGCATTTCCTGGAATTGGGTTGGATGAAAAGACAACAGTATCACCTGGTTTAATCGAAACCTGACGATGTGTCCCGTTTGCAATACGGCTTAATGCTGCCAATGCTTCACCTTGACTACCCGTACATAAAATCAAAATTTCATTATCAGGTAAATGTTTGGCTTCATCGTTTTTGATAAAGAAACGATCAGGACATTTAATATAACCGAGTTTTCTTGAAACTTGAATATTATTTTCCATAGAACGTCCAAAAACGAGAATTTTACGATTAAATTTCACGGCTGCATCTATGATCTGTTGTACACGATGAACGTTAGATGCAAAGGTTGCAACAATTAAACGACCTTCTGTTTTTCTAAATTCTTCCTGAACGCTGTAAGCAACCTGCTTTTCACTGATAGAAAAGTTAGGAACTTCAGAGTTTGTAGAATCACTTAAAAGAAGAGTAACACCAGTCTCTCCTAAAAATGACATTACCTGAAAGTCAGCTGGATCTCCAACGGGTGTTAAATCAAATTTGAAATCCCCAGTAGAAACAATACGTCCATTAGGCGTATTGACAACAATTCCTAATGATTCAGGAATAGAGTGGTTTGTCTTGAAAAAACCTATATTAAAATATTTTGTTTTAACCTGTGATAAATTATTGATTTGAATCAGTTTTGTAGCTTGAGTTAAACGTTTTTCTTCAAGCTTACGTCTAATCATGGCACAAGCCAAAGGCGAAGCATAGATAAATGGAATTTGAACAACCTGTAAAAGGAAAGGAATCCCACCAATATGATCTTCATGACCGTGAGTAATCAATAAGGCTTTAATCTTTTTTTGATTACGCTTTAAATATGTATAATCAGGAATCACATAATCAATTCCAGGTAAACCATCTTCTGCAAATTTGACACCTGCATCAATAATAACCAGTTCATTGTCATGTTCAATACAGTACATATTCTTTCCGATTTCATTGAGTCCACCTAAAGCAAAGACTTTTGTATCAATAGATAATTTTTCTTTTTTTGATTGTTGTTTGTTTTTATTATTATAAGATGTTCTTCTACGTGAAGAACGTTTTTGAGGCATATCTGCCATTCATTCTCACCTTTCTTTCATGGATATATTTTGATGTCTTTTTCATAGCATATTGACAGCTTTATAAAAGTTTCTCTATTACTTATATTATACCATCTTTTATATATTTTTTCATTAAAGCTTTCAGATTTATATCTGATGAGGATAAAGCTGTTCAAAAAATCAAAGCTACCATATTGACATACTGTATCATAACTGAAAACATTGTGAAATGCAAATAGAAATGCAAATAGAAGATATGAATTTATAAAAAAAGCTACCATTGTGGTAGCTACTAAATCTTTCTACAAGCGGCAATCGCTAAAGAATGAGGCCCAATGTGACAGGCAACACTTAATGAAAGTGGATCACAAATCACTTCGTGGTTTGGAAAAGCTTCTTCCACTGCTTTTTTAAAAGCAGCTGCCTGGTCTTTATCATATGTATAGGCAATCATCACACGAGTATTAGACATCTCTTCATTATGAGGATCAATACGTTCTTCAATATCATGACGAATTGCTTCAATCATAATTTTTTCTGCTTTTTGCATTGTTCTGGTTTTTTGGAATGAATCAAGTTTTTCACCTTGAATTGTTAAAATAGGCTTGATTTTTAATAAACCACCTAAAGCAGCGGCAGCAGGTGTAATACGTCCACCTTTTTTGAGATATTCTAAAGTATTGACAGTGATATAAATAGAAGCATTGAGTTTATTTTGCATGAGGATATCGTGAATTTCTTGAGCATTTTTTCCTGCTTTCGCAAGATCCAAAGCATCAAAGACATCCCATTTCTGAGTCACTGAGATACGTTGTGAATCCACAACAAAAACTTTTCCTTTATAGGCTTCATCATCAGCTAGCATTTTGGCTGTCTGGCAAGAACCACTTAATCCACTGGACATAGGAATATGAACAATCTGATCATATTCTTCTAAAATACGATCAAAAAGTGCTGTTACTTCACCAGCGGCAGGTTGAGAAGTAAAGACTTCTGCGCCGTTCATTAATTTTTCATAAAATTCATCCTGAGTCAGATTGATATCTTCTTTATATTCTTGCCCATCGATGGTAAAAGGCATAGGTAAAACAAATACACCTAACTTTTTGGCTTCGTCTTGTGTGATTCCACTATTACTATCAGTCATTATTGCGACTTTCATGAAACATCCTCCTTATTTACTAATACTATTATTGTAGCCAAATAAAAAAATAATGCAACTGTTTTTGTGAGAAGAAAGTTAATGTTTTGTTTAAATAATGATGATATATTCATAGAAAAGAGAAATCCTATAAAGCATTGTACATTTCTTTTTCAATATGAATGTGATAAGATATGGGCAAAAGAAAGAAGGTAAAAAATGATTAATAAATATATTGAGAAATATGTAGATTTTGGTATGAATATCATAGAAGCCCTTTTGATTTTTGTGATTGGATGGTATGTTGTCAAAATTGTTTTACATATTATATCTAAAATGATGCGTAGAAGCCAGATTGATGGTATTATAGAAAATTTTGTGATTTCTATTTTAAATATTGGTTTAAAGATTATTGTTGTGATTACAGTTATAGCACAACTCGGTGTACCGACAACATCACTAGTTGCGGTTTTAACAACAGCAGGAGCAGCTATTGCTTTAGGGATTCAGGATTCTATGAAAGGTATTGCTTCTGGTATTACAATTCTGTTTTCTAAGCCCTTTGTGAAAGGAGACATTATTGAAATTGATAATTATGTAGGAACAGTTCAAGAAATTCAGCTATTATATACAATTATTATGACTTTTGATAATAAAATGGTTGTGATTCCTAACAATGATTTAATTTCTTCAAGCTTTGTAAATTATTCTCATGAAAAAATAAGGCGTGTGACAATTTCTTTTGATATCCATCATGATAATGATATTGATGCTTTAAAACAGGCTATTATGAAAGTTATTGAAAAGCATCCTTATGCCCTCAAAGATCCTTCACCTGATGTGAAAATTACAGGATATAAGGAACAAAGCTTAACAATGCAGATTTGGGCATGGGCAGAAAATGAACATTTTTATGATTTAAATGATGACTTGCTGGCGGCTATTCAAAATATTTTTAAAGAGTTGCATGTTGTCATTCCAGCTCAGCAAATTGACGTTCATATCAAACAAAAAGAGGATGAAAAATCTTAATAGAGTGTTTAAACAATGAAACAATACTTGTAAAATTGTATACATCCTAAAGAAAAACCACTATTTTTTTAGAAAAAATACAAAAAATGATAAAATACAGTTGAATTATCGCAAACTTGTAAAAAAACTATAGCAAAATTATACAACTTGTGATATATTAGGGAAGAATAACTAACGTGATTGGTTATTTTGGAGGAGGGAAATAAAAAAATGAAAAGAAATTGGTTTGCAAAAGCTGCCGCTTCACTAACTTGTTTAGCTATGTTAGTTGGTTGTGGTAGTGGTGGATCAGCAGGCTCTAAAGAAATTACAGTTAACTTAGGGCAAGAACCACCTGAAATGGATTCTATTTTAACGACATCTTCAGGATCAATGAACGTTTTACGTCACTGTGTTGAAGGTTTAGTTAGCTTAGATGCCAATGATGAAGCTGTACCTGGTATGGCAACAAACTGGGATGTATCAGATGATAAAATGACTTATACATTCCACTTAAGAGAAGGAGCTAAATGGAGCAATGGAGAAGAAGTGACTGCTAAGGACTTTGTATTTGCATGGAATCAACATTTCAATGCAAGAACTGGTGCTCCATATGCATCAACTTGGATGACTAAAATTGCAGGAGCTGAAGATATCTATAAAGCAACTGCAGAAAAAGTGAATCCAGATGATCCTAAATCAGATTACAAGATGGCAGAAGCTGATATCCCAGCATACATCGAAGAACATGCTGGATGGAAAGCATTAGATGATTATACTTTCCAAGTTACATTTACTGGGCCATTCCAATATGCTGTTGTGTTAATGGCATTCCCATCATTCTTCCCAGTTAATCAAAAAGCTTACGAAGATGCTGGTGGAAACAAACAATATGGTACAGATGCTAATAAATTAGCTTATAATGGAGCATTCAAAATTACTTCATGGGCTCATGAAGATAGCATTGTCTTAGAAAAGAATCCAGATTACTGGAACGCTGACAAAATTCAATTAGATAAAATCACAATGAGAATGATTAATCAAGAAACAACTGCTATCAATGAATTTAACAATGGTTCAATTGATATGATTCAATTAACTGGAGACAATATCAAACAATTTGATAACGCTCAAGGTTTCGATGATGGTGGTGCTTGGTACTTAGAATTCAATTCTCAAGAAAAACCTTATGGAAATGCTAAAGTACGTAAAGGTTTAACTTTAGGTGTTGATGCTCAAAAAATGATTGATACAATCGTTCAAAATGATTCTGAAGTAGCAACAACTTTCACTCCACCTGCAGTTGCTCAAGGTGAGTTTACTGAATACTGTGGAGATATTTTCCAACATATCACTGATGGAAATTATACTGAAGCCAAAGCAATGTTAGAAGAAGGATTAAAAGAAGAAGGATTAACTCTTGCAGAATTTAATCCAACATTACTTTGTGATGATACAAGTGCTGCAAAACAACAAGCAGAATTCTTACAAGCTCAGCTTAAAGAAAACTTAGGTGTTAACCTAGAAATTAAACAAGTAACTTATAAAACAAGATTAGCTAATATGGATTCAGGAGATTTCGAAATCGTATTTGCTGGTTGGTCTCCAGATTACAATGACCCAATGACTTACTTAGATATGTGGGTAACTGGAAATGGTAATAACCATGGTAAATGGTCAAATAAAAAATATGATGAACTTATTCAAAAAGCAGCAGTAACTGCTGATAAAGAAGAATATTATTCATTATTAAAACAAGCTGAAGAAATTTTAGCTGAAGAATGTCCTATCGGATTTATTTATGATAGACAAACAAGTTATGTAACTAGTGATAGATTGAAAGGTGTTGTTAGAACTGCCTTCCAAGATATGAATTTAAATTATGCTTATATTGAAGAATAATTAAACAATTAGATAGACGTTTTTCAAAAGGTGGGGCTATATGCGTTGTCTATATAGCCTTTCCTTATTTTAATGTAGAGAAAAATGTCAAGAAAGGTGTGAATTTATGGGAAAGTATGTATTGAAAAGAATCATATATGCTTTAATAACAATTTTAGTCCTCCTAGCATTGACATTTATAATGATGCACATGTTGCCAGGTGATCCTTTTAGTACTGGTAAAGCAATGGATGAAAGTACAAAACAGGCATTACGTGAGTTCTATGGTTTGGATAAACCATTATTTGAACAATTCATTATATATATTCAAAATGCTATTGTGGGAGATTTGGGTGTATCTATTAAATATAATAGACCAGTTATGGATATCATTATGGAATCATTCCCAGTATCTTTCCAATTAGGAATTTTCTCATTGATTTTCGCGATTATTGCAGGAATTGCATTAGGTGCTATTGCGGCTATTCGTAGAGGAAAAGCTGCTGATACTGTTGCGATGACTTTATCTGTTATTGGGGTTTCTATTCCAAGTTTCATCGTTGCAGCATTGCTTCAATATTTTGTAGCATTAAAGTTAAATCAGTTGCTCGGAACACAGATTTTTGCGATTACTGGTTGGGGTAATTGGAATCAAATGATTCTACCAGCTTTAGCGCTTAGTTTCAGTTCATTAGCTACTGTTTCTCGTTTGATGCGTACAAGTATGCTGGATGTTTTAAGTTCTGACTATATTAAAACAGCGAAAGCTAAAGGTTTATCTGAACGTCAGATTTTATGGAAACATGCATTGAGAAATGCAATTATGCCTGTTATTACTGTTTTAGGACCAATTGCGGCTGCTGTATTAACAGGTGGTTTCGTTGTGGAAAATATTTTTAGTATCCCAGGTATGGGAAAATTCTTTGTTTTAGCAATTAAAGAAAATGACTATACATTGATTGCTGGAACAACATTGTTCTATGGTGCATTTTTAATTATTGCTGTATTAGTTGTCGATTTATTATATGGTGTTATTGATCCACGTATCAATCTAGCAAGTGAAAAGGAGTAGTGAAGAATGAAAAAGAAAGATATTTTAAAACAAGAATTCGTTCCTGAAGAAGCATTATCTCCTGATTGCCATGTTGATGCCTCAGATTTTGAGTGGATTGGTCAAGATCGTGAAAAAATGCAATCTATTACACGTCCAAGTGTAAGTTTCTGGAAAGATGCTTTTTCACGTATTAGAAAGGATAAAGTTGCTATTACATTCTTAATTATTTTGGCGGTTATGATTGTTTTAGCCATTGTGATTCCAGCTATTTATCCATATAAATTTGATCGAACTGATGAACTTCATAAACATGTAGGTATGTTTTTCTCTGGTGATGGGCATTTCCATCTTTTTGGAACAGATTACTTAGGAAGAGATATGTTTGCCAGAATTTGGCGTGGAGCTCGTATTTCATTATTTATCGCATTTGCTGCCGTTATTATTAATGTCATTATTGGTGTTATTTATGGTGGTGTTGCAGGATACTTTGGTGGTATGGTTGACAATATCTTAATGCGTATTGCTGAAATTATTAATGGTATCCCTTATCTATTAATTGTTATCTTATTAATGGTTATTATGACTGGTGGGGTATTCACAATTATTGTCGCGTACTCGTTAGTAGGTTGGGTTGGAACGGCTAGGCTTGTCCGTGGAGAAGTCATGAGACTGAAAGAACAGGAATTCGTTATTTCTGCAAGAAGTATGGGTGCTTCTGCATCTCGTATTATCATTAAACATTTGGTTCCTAACATTCTTTCTATCATTATTGTTAACTTGACATTGGCTATTCCAAATGCTATTTTCACTGAAGCATTCTTATCATTCTTAGGATTAGGTGTACCTCTTCCAGAAGCTTCTTGGGGAACATTAGCTAATGATGGTATTCAGTATTTCCAACAATATCCAATTGAATTAATTATTCCTGCAATCTTCATTAGTATTACAATGTTAAGCTTTAACTTATTAGGTGATAAGTTGAGAGATGCTTTCGACCCTAAATTAAGGAGGTAATCGGTGTGGCAAAAGTTTTAGATATAAAAGATTTATATGTATCCTTTGATACATATGCTGGAGAAGTACAAGCTGTAAGAGGTGTCTCTTATTCTGTTGATGAAGGACAGGTGCTTGCAGTTGTTGGTGAATCTGGTTGTGGAAAGAGTGTTACCGCTCAAACAATCATGAAATTAAACCCTATGCCTCCTGCACGTATTAAATATGGAACTTTAACTTTAGGAGATATTGATATTATTAATACTCCAGAAGAAGAAATGCAAAAGATTCGTGGTAAAGAAGTAAGTATGATTTTCCAGGATCCAATGACATGTTTAAATCCAACAATGAAAGTTGGAAAACAGATTGTTGAGGCTATTGTCCATCATCAACATTTATCAAAAGAAGAAGCTAATGCAAAGGCTATTGAGATGTTAAAGTTAGTTCAAATTCCTAATGCAGAAGAGAGAGCTAATCAATACCCTCATCAATTCTCAGGTGGAATGAGACAACGTGCGATGATTGCTATGGCATTGTCTTGTAATCCAAAATTATTGATTGCTGATGAACCAACAACAGCATTAGACGTAACAATTCAAGCACAAATTATAGATTTATTAGATGATATCAGAAAGAAAATGAATACAGCTATTGTTTTAATTACACATGATTTAGGTGTTGTTGCATCACTTGCAGACAAGATTGCTGTTATGTATGCTGGTAAAGTTGTTGAAACGGGAACAGCAGATGATATTTTCTATAATCCATCTCATCCATATACTGTTGCTTTATTAAATAGTTTACCTAAACATGATACAGATAAAGCAGATAAATTATCATCAATTCCTGGAACACCACCAGATTTATTAGATCCACCAAAAGGTTGTGCTTTTGCATCACGTTGTGAAAAATGTATGAAAATCTGTCAAAAGAAACAACCACCTGTTTTCAAATTAAATGATGGTCATGAAGCATCATGCTGGTTATTGCATAAAGATTGTCCATCATCTCAAGGAGGAAAATCATAATGGCTGAAGAAAATGTTTTAGTGAAAATTGATAATGTCTCTAAACACTTTAAAGTGGGAGGCGGAATTTTAAAAGCTGTCAATGGTGTTTCTTTAGAAATTAAAAAAGGTGAGACTTTAGGTCTTGTTGGTGAATCTGGTTGTGGAAAATCAACACTTGGTCGTGTAGTTATGGGAATTTATGAACCTACTGAAGGAAAAATCATTTTCAATGGTAAAGAAGTCAAGGTTTCCAATGCTAAAAATCGTTTAGCATATGCGAAAAAAGCACAAATGATTTTCCAGGATCCTTATGCTTCATTAAATCCACGTATGACTGTTGAGTCAATCATTGCTGAAGGTATGGAAATTCATGGTATGTATACACCTGAAAAAAGAAAACAAAGAGTTCATGAATTACTTGAACTTGTTGGTTTAAATAAAGAACATGCAAATCGTTTCCCTCATGAGTTCTCAGGTGGACAACGTCAGCGTATTGGTATCGCAAGAGCTTTAGCGATTGAACCAGAATTTTTGGTTTGTGATGAACCAATTTCAGCTTTAGATGTTTCTATTCAATCACAGGTTATTAACTTATTAATTGATTTACAAAAGAAATTAGGATTAACATATTTATTTATTGCTCATGATTTAGATATTGTGAGATATATTTCAGATAGAATTGCTGTTATGTATTTAGGGCATTTAGTTGAATTAGGGACAAGTGATGAAGTTTATTCTCATTCATTACATCCTTATTCAGAGGCTTTATTATCAGCAGTTCCTATCCCTGATCCAAAATTAGAAAAAGAAAAGAAACGTATCATTCTAGAAGGGGATGTTCCAAGTCCAATCGACTTACCTGCGGGATGTCCATTTGCTGGAAGATGTCGTTATGCAACTGAAGAATGTAAGACAACAAAACCTCAATTAGTAGAAGCTAAACCAGGACATTTTGTAGCTTGTCATCATCCAGTTCAAAGATAATGTTATGAAAAGATAGTCTATCGATTATTGATAGACTATTTTTTTATGCAAAATAAAAAAGAGTGAAAAAACACTCTTTATTGATAAAATTGAAGAATTGTATTGATATAATCTGTTGTCAATTCAAAAGTAGGAATAATGAGAGTAATAGATTGATCGTGTAAGAGAACCACTGATACCAGTTCATCATCATAATATCCATAAATGACTGAGTCTTTCATTTCAGCACGATTTCCGGCATAAAGCTGATTCATATCTAAAATCTGAGGGAATGTTTCTTGAGCTTTTTCTTGAGAAGTAAAAGTAAATTCTTTGATATAGAGAGCTTCATTTCCATCATTGACTTCTTCTAATGAAATATAAGTATGTGGTAATGTAAAGCTAGAATAAGCTTGTGTTGAAAGTGTTGTTTCTTTATGAATATCAAAATCACTGAGTTGAATAATAGCATGTTGCTGGGGATCAAAAGAATGCTGATTCAATGTATCTTCGATTAAACCGCCAAAAATAAGAATAGCTGTTAGTAAAGCTGCAATACTATAAATGATTCTTTCTATCTTTAAAGCTTTTAAAGGCATATGTGGATTTTGATTTTTGATCTTATGATAAAAAGTTCCAGTGTTATGAAAATGAAGATAACTGCGAAATGCAACCGTTAAAAAGAATAATACAACACCTATGTAGACAAAAGATATTCCATAACTCATAAATTTGTCAAAGGTTGCTGTCATAAGATATTGAGAGAACATTGCTAAAGCAACAACAGATATAAAGAAGCAAAGCAATGAAATCCATTTGAATGGTCCAGATGTTATATCTGTTTTTTCTTTCCAATTGATAGAAATCTCTTTAGGCTCTTTAGATGTAAAAACAAACATATTGTTTTTGGCATAAATAGGTTGCATTCCTCTTTGGCGATATTTTTGTGCAAATGCATCCTTATCTTTTTGACGTTCTCTTTTATTAGAACCTACAGTTTTATGAAAATCAATATCATAATAAACAGGATAGTCAACTTTTTTAAAGAATGTTATGAATTCTAATTCATTTGTCTTATATCCCTGTTGACCAAGTTTATTGAGTTTTTCCATTAAAAGTTCATATTCATAAGGTTTATAGTTCATGATCATTAATTTCATGATGTTTTCCTCCTTTGTAGACGTTATTATATCAAAGACTTTCTCTATTGTCTATCAAAGAAAAAAAGCTCAAATGAGCTTTTATAATTGAAGTAAAAATTGTGTATATGCAAGATAGGCTTCATAGACATCAACTTTTGAAACAATTTCAAAAGGAGCATGCATATTTAAAACAGCAATACCAGCATCAATGACATTCATATCATAGTTTCCTAAGATATAGGCGATAGTACCTCCGCCACCTTGATCAACTTTTCCAAGTTCAGCAGTCTGGAAATGAATACCAGCTTGATCCATAACATTTCTAATTTTAGCAAAATATTCTGGATTGGCATCATTACTTCCACTCTTTCCTCTTGAACCTGTATATTTATTAAAGACAATACCTTTACCTAAATAAGCAGCATTTTTAGGGTCATTGACTTCTTTATAAAGTGGATCAAAACCAGCACTGACATCACTAGATAACATCATTGAGTTGGCAAGAGCTTTTCTCACTGATAAGAAAGCATCATCACCACAAAGATGCAAGATTTCAGCAATTGTATTTTCAAAGAATAATGATTGAGCTCCTGTAGCTCCAACACTTCCAATTTCTTCTTTATCAACAAGAATACAGCAAGATGTATATTCAGGAACTTCCTGTATATCTAGAATTGCTTTTAATGATGTATAGGCACAGACACGATCATCATGACCATATCCCATGACCATGCTTCTATCTAATCCATAATCTCTCGCTGGTCCGCTTGGAACAACTTCAATTTCAGCACTTAGGAAATCTTCTTCTTCAATACCATATTTATCTTCAAGTAATTGTAAAACATAAGCTTTTACAGCATCTTTTTCTGCATCTTTTAATGGAATGCTTCCTAATGTGACATCTAAGTTTTCTCCTTCAATGACTTTAGCAGCAGTTTTTTGCATCTGATCAGCTGATAAATGAATTAATAAATCAGTGATACCTACAACTGGATCTTGATCATCTTCACCAATCACAACATCAACTTTTGTTCCATCTTTTTTAATTACAACACCATATAATGATAAAGGAATTGTCACCCATTGATATTTTTTCACTCCACCATAATAATGTGTATCTAGTAAAGCAAATCCATCACTTTCATAAAGAGGATTCTGTTTTAAATCTAAACGTGGTGAATCAATATGAGCCCCTAAGATTCTCATTCCATCAATAAGAGGTTTTTTTCCCATAACGAATAAAGCTAAGTTTTTATCTTTATTGATGACATAAAACTTATCTCCTGTTTTTAAACTTTGTAAGTTCTGGATATCTTGAAAACCAGCTTTTTGTGCTAAAGCAACAGCTTCTTTAACACAAGCTCTTTCTGTTTTTCCTTGTGTAATAAAAGATTTATATCCTTCATTAAATTCCATGACATCTTTATATTGATTATCTTCATATTTATTCCAGGCATTTTTTGCGTACATTTATTTTCCCTCGTTTCTTTCAATGATTTTTAATAAGACTTCAACCTGTTTCTTCATCATAGTGATAGAAACATATTCAAATGGTCCATGGAAGTTATATCCTCCTGTACCTAAATTAGGACAAGGTAATCCCATATATGTAAGATTGGCCCCATCAGTACCACCACGAATAGGAACAGCATATGGCTCGATTCCACATTCTTTCATAGCAGCAACAGCGTTATCAACAATATACATATTTTTTTCAATATGTTCACGCATATTCAAGTAACTTTGTTCGATTGTGACTTTGACTAATGGATAACCATATTTTTGATTTAAAAAAGAAGCGATATTTTCAAAATCCTGACATTGCTTTTGGGCTAGAGTAAGATCATGATTTCGAATGATATATTCCATCACTGTTTTTTCACATCTTCCCTGAATACTTTCAAGATGATTAAATCCTTCATAGCCTTCTGTATATTCTGGTCTAGCATGGACTGGTAACATAGCATCAAATTCCTGTGCAACATGAATTGAATTGACCATGGCATTTTTGGCACTACCAGGATGAATGCTTTTTCCAGTGATTTCCACAACAGCACTAAAAGCATTAAAGTTTTCATATTCAATCTCAGCAATGTTCCCACCATCAATTGTATAGGCATAGTCAGCATGAAAATGTTCGACATCAAAATTTTCAGTACCTCTTCCCACCTCTTCATCAGGCGTAAAGGCAATCTGAATATCATTATGTCTAATATCAGGGTGCTGACATAGATATTCCGCCATACTCATAATAATAGCAACACCCGCTTTATCGTCGGCTCCAAGTAATGTTGTTCCATCAGTTGTTATTAAATCATGATGAATGACATTTAAGAGTTCAGGAAATTCATGAGGATCAAGGTATAATTCTTTATCCTGATTTAAAGTAATTGTTGTTCCCTGATAATCTCTGATGATTTGTGGATGAATATCATGACCTGAAGCATCCAGTGCTGTATCCATATGGGCAATAAATCCAATCACTTGACCTTGATGATCATTATTTGCAGGGATTGTTCCATAAACAATACCACTTTTATCTAAATGAGCATTTTCGATACCCATTTTCTTCATTTCTTCAACAAGATATTTTCCTAATTCTAATTGTTTTAAAGAAGAAGGTGTCGATGTTGACTTAGGATCAGATTGTGTATCAAAACTGACATATTTCAAAAATCGTTCTTCTATATTCATTATTCTTCCCTCACTTTCCTTATACATTATACATGGAAATCTTTAAATAATCCATGATTATGATATAATCAAATGCTAGGAGGGAAAAATTATGAATCAGACAATTCAGGAATTATTTGAAAGGAAATCAGTACGTACCTATAGTGATGAAAAAATCACTCAGGAAGAAAAGGAATACATTTTAAAAGCTGCTTTACAGGCACCAACTGCTGGTAATATGGCTCTTTATTCTATCATAGATGTACAAGATCAACAAATCAAAGATCAATTAGCAGTGACTTGTGATCATCAGCCTTTTATTGCGAAAGCACCACTTGTCTTACTCTTTTTAGCTGACTATCAAAAGTGGTATGATATGTATCAGTTATATGATGAAAATGTTCAGGGATTAGGGGAAGCTGATTTCATATTAGCGATTGAAGATTGTATGATTGCAGCGCAAAATGCAGTCGTAGCAGCATGGTCTATGGGAATTGGATCTTGTTATATTGGGGATATTTTAGAAAACTTTGAAGTTCATCAAAAACTCTTCAATTTGCCTCAATATGCCATGCCAGTAAGCCTCGTTGTTTTTGGAAAACCAACACTTCAACAACAAAATCGTCCAAAACCACAACGTTTTGATTTACAAGATATGGTAAGTGTGGATACTTATCATCATAAAACTATAGATCAAACCAAACAAATGTTTATCAAACAAACTGGTAAAAACGAAGATGAACTCAAAAATTATATACAAGCTTTTGCTAAAAGAAAGTTTCATACCGAATATCGCAAGGAAATGAATCGTTCATTTCAAGTGATGCTTCAACAATGGTTAAAGAAATAAAAAATGGACGCTATTGTCCATTTTCTTCTTCATTAAATTTTTTAATTGTTTTGTCTGTGATTTCAATATGCTTACGATAAAGTGAGATATTGACAACACGACTTCCAACTGCATAAATCAATGCCATACTTGGTACTGCAATCAACAATCCAAAGAAACCAAAAAGATTTCCAAAAATAACTAATGATAATAAGACATATAGACCAGAAATACCAACAGCACCACCCACTACACGTGGATAAATAATATTAGCTTCAAACTGTTGGATAATTACGAAACAAATGGTAAAGATAATCGCTTGTGTTGGATTGATAGCTAAAATCAAGATAAAGCTAATCGCAAAACCAAAATAGCCTCCAAACATAGGAATTAAACTGGAAATACCAATAATAAATGCCAATAGTTCTGGAAATGGTAATGATGTAATTCTAAAACCACAATACATTAAGACCATCAGAATACAACTTTCTAATAATTGACCAGAAATAAAACCATTAAAATAGTGATTGGCTTCAGCTCCAATATCAAAAATCACAAGTGAGCGATGATAACCAAAAATAAATGTGACAATTTTCTTTAATTGTCTAAGATGTGCTTCTTTATTAGCTAATAAATAAATTGCCATAATAAATGAAGTGATAGCATTGATAAAAACACCAAAGATACCAATAGATTGAAAAATAAGATTAATACCAGCATTACTTAAAATATTACTGCTTTGGGAAAGCAGATGATTTAAATCAAGGCTTGTGAGAGCTTCTTGAATAGAATCATAGTTAATCGCATAATTGATTTTAAAATGCGCTAAAGCATCATTAATCATAGTGACTAAACGATCAGCATAATTAAAAATATTTGTAATGATCAAAGCAATACTTTCACCAAGTCTAGGAATGATAAATGATGAAAATAAAATAATTAAAAGTAAGGCTAAAAGTAATGTTGTTGCGATAGAAAGTCCTCTTCTTAATCCTTTGCGTTTAATTTTTTTACTATAGAGATTTTCAATTTTACGCATTGGTATATTTAAAACAAAAGCAATCACAATAGCAATATAAAAAGGTGTTGCAAGAGATAATATATCACTTAACATAGAAAAAACTGTTTCATAGTTAAAAACAACAAATGCTAAAAGAATTACATAAGTTAAATAGAAAATCGTTTTATTTTTTTTAACGATTTGGGTTCTGTCAATCATAGATTCACCTTCTCTTTTATGTTTATAATCATAACATAATTATATATAAAAGTGTAGTTCATTGTTTATGATATCAAAACATGTTAAAATAGATAAAAAGTAAGGAGGAATTGAAAATGAAAGCTGCGGTTTTATTTAAAGATGGTTTTGAAGAATTAGAAGCATTAAGTGTTGTTGATGTGTTAAGAAGAGCACAAATGACATGTCTAATGGTTGGAATGGATACAATGAGTGTGAAAAGTTCACATGGGATTGAAGTGAAAATGGATCAGTTATTTGATGAAAGTGTTTATAATGCAGATATCGTTGTTTTACCTGGTGGATTACCTGGCGCAACATCTCTTCGTGATGATGAAAGAGTTATTGATATTTTAAAGACATTTAATGAACAAGGAAAATGGATTGGTGCGATTTGTGCAGGACCCATTTCATTAGAAAAAGCCCATGTTGTCAACAACAAGAAATTTACTTGTTATCCTGGATTTGAAAAAGAAATTCCTTCAGGAATTTATCAAGATGTATTAGTATGCTGTGATCAGAATATTATTACAGGACGTGGACCTGCGGCTGCTTTGGAATTTGCCTATACAATCTTAGAAAAATTAGGACAACCTTCTCAAGATATCCGTGAAGGTATGCAGTATCATTATTTAGTGAAATAAAAAATCAGCAAGATTTGATTCTTGCTGATTTTCATTTATTCAATATCTGTTTAAGCATATCTATTTTCTTAATGATTATATAACTACAACAGATGACAATAGCTCCAATCAGTGCAATACCACTGTATATTGGCATCATATATGAGAGCACATAATCATCTCCACCTACAACAAGAAATGATAGAATATAAGATAAAAAATAAGAGTTCAAGATAAATAACCCTATAAAAGATCCAATTCCAATAATGATAACTTTTTCACTTTTTAACATAATAATCTCCTTTGTATATTATAGCACTTTAACGAATGCTAAAGTGCCTTCTTGATTATAATCTGGCTGATATGTAAAACCATCAATATTGAGTGTTTTCAATTCATCTAATGTACAAATTTCATTTAGGATCATCTGATTTAACATCTGACCACGAGCTTTTTTGATAATCATGGCATTTCTTTTTATTTTGCCATGATCATTGATCATGAAATCTATAAAATAGATATGAGGATGTCTTAACATATTCGTAAATTCTTTAGAAGCTAAAGAAATAATAAAATCAACTGATTCAAAGTATTGATATAAAGGTGTATACCAATAATCATATAAGTTGATATGATCAGGTTTCATTGTCATATCTAAACGATATGGAGTTATTAAAGTATTATATTTTAAGACACCATAGTAAGCGTCTAAAATACATAAATGTTCAGATAAGTAGTCTTGATGATTCATGTATGATGCTAATGCGAGTTGTTTAAAAACAGTTCCCTGATAAAAAGCTAAAGCAGGATGAGCTGTCTGTTCTTCATGAAAATACTGATAGACTTGGGTCGCCTGTTTATAAGATATTTTCATGAGTTGACATAACTGTTCATCATTATATTGTTTTAAAATGTTTGTAAGATATTGTGTTTCTTCTTGAAATAAAGGTTCACTTCCCACAAAAGGCATCTTTTGATATTTCATTGTTTTACTTGGGGCAATGACAATTTTCATGTGATTTCACCTCGAAATTATTATAAAGTAATTAATGTCACAGGTAAAGAAATATGTTATAATCTTGGCGGGTGATAAGATGAATACAATAGTCATAAATAAGATTTTAATGCATATGCTAGATTTTGAACATCGTAAGATTTATCATTCTACGGACTTTGTCGATATGAATGAAACATCTATTGATTATTATCGTAAGAAAGTGGAGAAGGCATTAAATTCTCCTTCACTTAAAGAATTAACAGTTGGTTCTTTACATGAAATGATGTTAAGAAGTGAAAAGATGATTGAAAGTGATGAAGAATTTATCAAGCAGGCACATGAAATGACGGACAAATTATTTGCGTTAGGTTCAGTTATTGAAGAAATGCCTAACAGCAATGTTCTATTTGTAGATTGTTATAAAAATGGGGAAAGATATGTGGCAGCTTTAAAGCTCAATTATCGTTATATTCCTATGAGTGTCATTGATGAAGAAAACATTCGCATTACTAAAAAACAGGTTTTACCAACAATAGGGTCTCCTGTAGATGAGGCAATTGTTGTGAATGTAGATGCTAAAAAATTATTTTTAATTGAAAAGAAATATATGATTGATGGAAAAATGGATTTCTATTTAAATGCACAGTGGATTAAAGGTGAAGAAAAGCTAACTGATAAACAAAAGATGTCAACCATGAAAAAAGTTGTAAGAAAGATGGATGATATTTATAATGTTAATGATGGTAAAGCTTTACCTTTAATGAAGCATGAAATTCAGGAAAGAATTGATACAAATCAACCTGTCAAACCATTAGAAATTGTGAAAAAAGTATTGGAATCGGATGGTCAGGCACAGGAAGAAAGTGAAATCATGATGAAGGATTTAGGCATTGATGAGGAAGATCGTATTGAAAGTTTATCTTTAACATCAATGGATAAATGTAAGCTGGTATTAGATGATGATATTGAAATTAGCTTACCTATAGAAGAATATTTATCTGGCGATAAGATAGAAAAAGTCAAACAGGAAGATGGAACATATTCTATTTTATTAAAAGATGTCAATGAAGTGATTGTAAAGTAAAAGTGTATGATTGGAAAGTTTTCAATCAAACAGTAAAGCTTTCCATTTGAGAATCAAAAGTGATACATAAGTGACGATATAGTTACATTTTTCAATATATTCATAATCTTAAGAAATGGGCATAATAAAAAAGAGGCTGTGAGAAGATGATTAGTTATGCACCATTATTTAAGACAATGAAAGAAAAGTCTATAACAACATATGCCCTTATTCATCAATATGGAATGAATGCAAGAACGATCCATAATATTAAACACGGAAAGGGTATTTCAACATATACTTTAGAAAAAATATGTGATGCATTAGATTGCACACCTAATGACGTTATTGAGTTTATTAAGGAGACAGAGTAAAAAATCTGTCTTTTTTTTATTTCAATATATAGAGTTTTTATCGTATAAAATAGGAAAGAGAGGAAATATGAAAATGTTCATTTGACAAATAATGGGTGCTTTTTTAAGCGTTTTCATGTATAATAAAAACTATGAAAGGGGTTTTAATATGGCACAATTGGATAACTTTTTGATACAACTTTTCCATGAGGGAAATTGTTTAGAAATGTATAAAGTTTTTGGTGCACATTTTGAAGAATTGGATGGACAAAAGGGTGTAAGATTTACTGTATATGCTCCAAATGCAAGAAGTGTGCAGGTTGTTGGTGATTTCAACAAATGGGATGGGGAAAATCACTATATGGAAAAATATACAGATGGGGGTATATATACTTTATTTATTCCTAAAATCAAACAATATGATGTCTATAAATATCGTATTGAAACACCCAATGGATCTTGGGTTGATCGCGCAGATCCATATGCTTTCTTTAGTGAATTAAGACCAGGTACAGCATCTAAAGTTTATAAAATTGATGGCTTTAGATGGGCTGATAAACGTTGGTTAAATAAACGTACAAAGAATTTTGATAGAGTTTTAAATATCTATGAAGCCAATATTGGTTCATGGAAAATGAAAAAAGATTTTACAGATGAAGAAGATGGAGAATATTACAGCTATGAAGAAATGATTGATCAGATCATTCCATATGTTGTAGAAAATGGTTTTTCACATATTGAATTGATGCCATTAACTGAATTCCCATTTGATGGTTCATGGGGATATCAGGCAACTGGTTATTTTAGTGCGACAAGTCGTTATGGAAATCCAAAACAGTTAATGGCATTTATCAATGCTTGCCATAAAAATAACATTGGTGTCATTATGGATTTTGTGCCTGCGCATTTTGTGAAGGATGGGCATGGTTTACATCAGTTTGATGGTGGTTTTGTCTATGAATATCCAGATATTAATTTAAGATATACAGAATGGGATAGCTGTTATTTTGATTTAGGAAGAGAAGAAGTGCGTAGTTTCTTGATGTCTTCTGTTCATTTCTGGGCAAACTACTTCCATGTTGATGGTATTCGTTTTGATGCGATTAGTAATCTGATTTATTGGAAAGGCAATAAGGAACGTGGTATTAACGATGGAGCCATAGAATTCATGAAACGTATGAATTCACATATGAATGGTTTATTCCCAGGTGTCATGCTGATTGCGGAAGATTCAACAGATTATCCAAATGTCACAACAGCACCACAATCTGGCGGACTTGGATTTGATTATAAATGGGATTTGGGTTGGATGAATGATACATTATCTTATTTTAAAAAGGATCCTGTTTATCGACAATATCCTGATGTTCACAATAAACTGACATTTTCTATGATGTACTTCTATCGTGAAAATTACATTTTACCATTTTCACATGATGAAGTAGTTCATAGTAAAGGGACAATTTTGGATAAGATGTGGGGAGATAATGATCAGAAATTCGCTCAATGTAAGTCATTGTATTTATATATGATGACACATCCTGGTAAGAAATTGAATTTTATGGGTAATGAATTAGCAGAATATAAGGAATGGGATGAAAAGAAAGCTTTAGGATGGGTATTGTTAAAATTCCCACAACATGATTCTTTCCATCGTTATTTCAAAGATTTGAATCATCTGATTTTAAATCATCCTGCTTTATATCAGTATGATTACTATCCAGAAGGATTTGAATGGCTGGTTGTTGATGATATGAAACAAAGTGTCTTTGCCTACGCACGTTATGCACCAAATGGAGAAGTGCTTATTTGTGTAATGAACTTTGTTGGTAATACACATCATGGTTATCGTATTCCAGTCCCAGTAGCTGGTACTTATAAAGAGATTATTAATACGGATACAGACTACTATACAGGCAGCAATTTCACGAATAAGCGTGCTATCAAATCACAAAAAATACACGCTGTCAACAAAGAAAATTCGATTTTGGTTGACATTGCACCATTTTCGAGTATGATATTTGAATTGAAGAGAAAATAGTTGAGGGAGACGAAATATGTTTAAGACAAAAGAAGAATTTAAATATGAGTTTTCAAGAAGAATTATTGAATCTTACGGACGTACAGTAGAAGAATCACACATTACAGAAAAGTTTATGACACTTGAAAGAATGGTGCGTGATTATGCTTCTGTCAATTGGGCTATGACCAAAATGGCAACGAAAACAAATTATCAGAAACAAGTTCATTATTTCTCTATGGAGTTTTTGATTGGACGTTTACTGGTTAATAATATGATGAACTTAGGAATCTATGAGATTGCTAAGGAAGGATTGGCAGATTATGGAATTAATATCCATGATTTGGAAGAATTAGAGTCTGATGCAGGACTTGGAAATGGTGGTTTAGGAAGACTGGCTGCATGCTTTATGGATTCATTGGCTTCACTTTCATATCCAGCATTTGGAAATACAATTCGTTATGAATATGGTTTATTTAAACAAAAAATTGAAAATGGATACCAGGTTGAAGTTCCTGATCAATGGTTAAGATTAGGAAATATGTGGGAAGTCAGAAAACCTAAACATGCGGTAGATGTAAAATTCTGGGGACATGTTGTATGGAATGAAGAAACTGGTAAATGGGATCATGTGGATGCTGAATGTGTCAGAGCTGTTCCTTATGATATGCCAATTGTAGGAAATGATACAACAGTCACAAATACACTTCGTTTATGGCATTCTGAACCAAGTGATGAAATTCCTTCTAATAAGGATTTTAGACAATATGCTCAAGAAGTGAGAGATATTTGTCAGACATTATATCCTGATGATTCGACACTTGCTGGTCGTACATTACGTTTAAAACAACAGTATTTCTTTGTATCAGCAGGATTACGTGCCATCATTAAAAATCATTTAAGAGTTTATCCATCATTATCAAACTTCCATGAAAAGAATGTCATTCAGTTAAATGATACTCATCCAGTATTGGTTATTCCTGAATTGATGAGAATCTTAATTGATGAATATGATATGGATTGGGATGAGGCATGGCATATTACAACACAGACATGTGCCTATACAAATCATACAATCTTATCAGAAGCTTTGGAAAAATGGCCAATTTCAACAATGCAGGCATTACTTCCAAGAGTTTATCAGATCATTGAGGAAATCAATAGAAGATTCATTGGATATGTTAAACAAGTGAGTGATAATGATGATGATTTATTAAATCGTGTGATGATTTTAAAAGATGGTCAAGTTCATATGGCACATTTGGCTATTGTAGGAAGCTTTAGTGTCAATGGTGTTGCCAGATTACATACAAAAATATTAATGGAACAGGAAATGAAAGATTTTTATTTCTTATATCCAAAGAAATTCAACAATAAAACAAACGGTATTACTCATCGTAGATGGTTAGCTTATTCAAATCCAGAATTAACATCATTATTGAATGAAACAATTGGAGATGCATGGATTAAAGATCCAGAACAGTTAGAAAAATTAATGGATTATGTTGATGATTCAATTGTGCAAGGCAAATTTTATAATGTGAAACAACAAAGAAAACAGGTATTAGCTGATTATATTTATCAACACAATGGTATCAGAGTTGATGTGAATAGTATCTTTGATATTCAAGTCAAAAGATTACATGCTTATAAACGTCAATTATTAAATATCATGCATGTGATTTACTTATATCAACAAATGAAGATGAATCCAGAATTCAAGATTTATCCAAGAACATTTATCTTTGGCGCAAAAGCAGCACCAGCTTACTATTTCGCAAAGAAAGTTATTAAATTAATTAACAGTGTTGCTGATGTGGTGAATAATGATCCTGATACAAACCAATATTTAAAAGTTGTTTTCATTGAAAACTATGGTGTGACAATTGCGGAAAAGATCATGCCAGCAGCTGATGTTTCTGAACAGATTTCAACAGCTGGAAAAGAAGCTAGTGGTACCGGAAATATGAAATTTATGATGAATGGTGCAGTCACTGTTGGAACACTTGATGGAGCAAATGTTGAAATTGCTGAACGTGTTGGTGACGATAACATTATTATCTTTGGTTTAAAAGATAATGAAATTAATGACTTAAGATGGAGTGGACAATATAATGCATGGGATTATTATAATAATGATCCACGTATTAAAAATGTTGTTGATTCATTAGTAGATGGAACATTCCATGAATCAAGAGAAGAATTCAGAATGATTTTTGACGAATTGATGAATCGTAATGATGAATACTTCTTATTTGCTGATTTTGAAGCTTACTTAAAAGCTCAGGCAAAGGTTGATGAATTATATCGTGATCGTGCAAAATGGTCTCAGATGTGTCTTGTCAATATCGCAAAATCTGGATATTTCTCTTCAGATCGTACAATTGAAGAATATGTTAAAGATATCTGGAAATTAGATAGAGTCAAAAGATAAACAATGAAAACCAATGAGTGATGATTGATCTCATTGGTTTTTTGTTTATTTCATGAAGTTATATGGGTATAATAAAAAAACGTTTAATTATGTTAAGCTTATGTTTACATTGCATTAAGATTATGTTAAATTTTATCTGTATTGATAGGAGGAAGACATGGATCTGACGAATATATTCTCAATGCTTGGTGGTTTAGCTTTATTTCTTTATGGAATGACGATGATGTCAACAGGACTAGAGCTGGCAGCCGGTAATAAGATGAAATCAATTTTAGAAAAATTAACAACAAATCGTTTTTTAGGAACACTTGTAGGTGCATTGACTACAGCAATTATGCAATCTTCTTCAGCAACCACAGTGATGACTGTAGGATTTGTCAATGCAGGGTTGATGGAGCTTAAAAATGCGGTATGGGTCATTATGGGAGCAAATATTGGAACAACGATTACAGGACAATTGATTGCTCTTGATATTACGGCATTGGCACCTGTGATTGCTTTTGTAGGTGTTGTTTTGATTGCTTTTTTTAAAAGTAAAAAACTTGATGCGATTGGTGAAATTATCGCAGGATTAGGTATTTTGTTTATGGGTATGGAAATGATGTCTGGAGCGATGGCACCATTAAGAAGTTCTCCTGAATTTGCTCATATTGTTGCAAACTTTGAAAATCCATTCATTGGTATTCTTGTTGGCGCTGTTTTTACAGCTATTATTCAGTCATCTTCTGCTTCTGTAGGAATCTTACAGGCTTTAGCGATGAGTGGAGTCATCACATTACCTTCAGCCATTTATGTATTATATGGACAAAATATTGGAACATGTATTACTGCAGTACTTGCATCTATTGGTGCAAATCGTAATGCGAAACGTACGACAATTATACATTTGTCTTTTAATATTATTGGAACGATTATTTTTGTATTGATCAGTTTGTTGACACCATTTGCTTCATTTATGGTTTCTTTAACACCAACAAATGTTGTGGCTCAAATTGCCAATGTACATACAGTATTTAATGTTGTCACAACACTCATTTTATTACCTGTTGGCACAAAGCTGGTTGATTTATCATTTATGATTTTACCTGATAAAGATGAAAATGAAGATGATATGAAATTGAAGTATTTGGATTTTCAGATTTTTACGAATGATTATCATATTGGAACAAGTTCAATCGCAAATACACAGTTATTTCATGAAACACAGAATATGCTGGATGTTGCGATTGAGAATGTCAAGAAATCATTTGAATTATTGACTAACTTTAAAGCTGATCAGTATGAAAATCTTCAAAAGAATGAAGAATATATCAATTATTTAAATGAAAATATTGTTGAGTTTACAACACAGGCAATTTCTGCAGAATTTCCAATTGAAGGTTCACAATCTATAGGGTTGTTTTTGAAGATATCTTCTGATATTGAAAGAATAGGTGATCATGCCATGAATATTGCTAAGCGTGCAGAGATTTTACATGATGAGAATCGATACTTCTCTCATGAAGCAATATATGAAATTGGTGTGATGAAGGATCTTTGTATTCATATTTTAAATGAACTGAAAATCATGGATTATGAAGAATTTAATCAGATTGTCAATAAAGTTCATACAATAGAAGATAGCATAGATAAAACACATCAGCAGTTTTCTATGAATCAGTTATCAAGATTGAAGGATAAAACATGTACAACTGAAAATAGTGTTGTTTATACGAAGATTTTAACGGATTTTGAAAGAATTGGTGATCATGGATTGAATATTGCAGAAGCATTTTACAAGGTTAAAGAACAGATGAAGGGCGTAAATAGAACAAAGATTGATCTTCATGAGGCTACAAATTCATAAAAATAAGGGACAGAGTTAAGATTGTCATAAGAATAGAATGACATCATAACACTGTCTTTTTTATATGTAAAGGGGTTACATTCTTTGATAGTTTTTTATATAAGTTTGTGTTATACTTGGAGTGA
Organism: Massilimicrobiota sp. mt181; assembly: GCF_055420065.1. Taxonomy (NCBI): domain Bacteria; kingdom Bacillati; phylum Bacillota; class Erysipelotrichia; order Erysipelotrichales; family Erysipelotrichaceae; genus Massiliimicrobium; species Massilimicrobiota sp. mt181. The sequence goes on along the minus strand of NZ_JBVAYN010000002.1, from coordinate 125,592 downwards.
TAAAAGCATATAAAAAATAGAAAGGAAAAGGATATGGAAGAAAATGCAGTGAGAATGAAAGCTTATGCTGTCACATTTAATGAAATTAGAGTTTATTTATCAACGGGATATTATAATGGAATCAGTAGTCAGTTTTATATTAAGAATATTGAAAATGATGAATTGATCCCTTTGCATGGAGATTCAATACATAATGAAACCAATAATGGATTTCAGGAGTATGTTTTCCATACTAATTTTACTATGGGTAAAGTTTATAAGATTGTTGATGCATATGGATTGAGCTGCTATTTAGATTTTTCAAAGCTTTCCATGTGTGAAGATTTTGATGAATTGTATTTCTATGATAATAATGATTTAGGTAACCAGTATACAAAAGAAAAAACAACATTTAAAGTTTGGGCACCACTTTCTACAGGTGTTATATTGAAGATTATGAAATGGAATGGAGAAACTGAGCTTTTTCCTATGAAAAGACAAAAGAAAGGTGTTTATTTTGCAGAAGTTCATGAAGATTTGGAATTAGAACAATATGTCTATCTGATTCGTCATACCAATAGCTATGAAGTAACATTGGATCCTTATGCGTATTCTTCATCATCCAATGGACGTGCCAGCATTATTGTAGATTTAGAAAAAGTGCCATGTCGTCATTTTGATTTACCAGTTCTAGAAAAAATGACAGATATGGTTATTTATGAAACAAGTGTCCGTGATTTTTCAATGTCTTCTACAAGTGGAATGAAAAATAAAGGGAAGTTTCTTGCTTTCACTGAATTGAATACATCCACAGATAGTGGCAATCCAACAGGATTAGATTATTTATCTTGCTTAGGTATTACTCATTTACAGTTAATGCCTATTGCTGATTTTGCGACAGTTGATGAAAAGAACCCATTAGAATTATATAACTGGGGATATGATCCATTGGCTTATAATGTCACAGAAGGAAGCTATGTGACTGATCCTGATGATGGATATATGCGTATTACAGAAGCTCAAAGAATGATTGAAGCCCTTCATTCACGTGGTATTCGTGTTGTTATGGATGTGGTTTTTAACCATATGCATGATGTGAATATCAATGCTTTAGAGAGAACAGTTCCCCATTATTTCTTTAGAAGAAACGGGGATGGCAGTCTTTCTAATGGTTCATGGTGTGGGAACGATTTAAATACAACTGCTTTAATGTGTCGAAAATATATTTTAGATATGTGTAGACGCTGGCAGGTATTATATGGAATAGATGGTTTTCGTTTTGATTTAATGGGCATTATTGATCAAGAGACAATGAAACTGGTTGATGCTCAAGGAAAAGCTATAGATCCTTCGTTTGTTGTTTATGGTGAAGGATGGAATATGGGAACAGCTTTAGATGAAAGTCTGCGTACAACAATTCAAAATAATTTTAAAACACCATATATTGGTTTCTTTAATGATTTTTTCAGAGATACTTTAAGAGGAACCAATCAAATGGAAACAAAAGGATATTTTTCTGGTGACACGTATAAAACAAATGACGCCATGAAAGCTATCTGTAATTTAGATATGTTTGCGCAAATTACGCAATCCATTAATTATGTGGAATGTCATGATAATGCGACATGCTATGATAAGCTTCAGATTTCTAATCATGATGAATCAGAAGAAACCAGAAAAAAACGTGCCAGATTGATGCTGGCAGCCGTTATTTTATCGCAAGGAGTTCCTTTTATTCATAGTGGGCAGGAATTCTTTAGAACAAAAGGCGGTTTGTCTAATACTTATAATGCAGGGGATCAGGTCAATGCTTTAGATTGGAATCGTAAGGATATGGAGATAGATACAACGCAATTTGTACAATTTCTTATTCATTTAAGAAAGAATAACCCTTGTTTTAGGTATAGGAATTATGATATGATACGTAAAAATGTCAAAACAGAAAATATTGATCATCGCATGATTAAATATATGTTACATCAGGATGAAGGAGAATATAAAGAGTTTGTGATTTATTTCAATGCTTCATTGGAAAATATTTCAGTTGATGTAGAAGATGGTTTTACACTTTTATATCATAGTGAAAAGGGAAAAATCTTGGATCAGAAATTAGATGTGAATGGTGTTTGTTGTGCGATTTTAGTCAGATAGGAGTTTTTATGAAGTTAATTGTTGGATTAGGAAATCCAGGGAAAGAATATGAGAAAACAAGACATAATACTGGATTTATGGTTATGGATCGCTTGGCTGAAACTTTTCAAGTTTCTATCAATGTAAAGAAGTTTAAAGGTGAATATGTCAAATTCAAATATCGTGGTGAAGATGTGATTTTGCTGAAACCTATGACTTATATGAATAATTCAGGAGAATCAGTGATTCAGGTGATGAATTATTTTAAGATGAATGTAGAAGATTTGCTTGTCATTTATGATGATATGGATATGCCAACAGGAAAATTACGTTTAAGACAAAGTGGCAGTGCCGGGGGGCATAATGGTATCAAAAGCATTATTGCTCATGTGGGGACACAAAATTTTAAACGTATCAGAGTTGGTATTGACAAACATCCACAGATTCCAGTTGTTGATTATGTCTTAGGGCGTTTTTCAAAGGAAGAACAGCCTTTGATTGATGAAGGTATTGATCATGCTGTGAAAGCTGTTGAAATGATGCTTGATAAAGATTTTGTAGCAGCAATGAATGCCTTTAATTAGGAGATGATAAAAAGATATGAAGAAGATTATTCAAATTTTAAAAGATAATCCAGCATATCAGGCCATGCAAAAAGGAAAAGGAGAGATTATAGTTTCTCACGCTAGCGATGAGGCGATACTCATTGCTAGTTCTTTTTTCGCTTGCCCCAAAACAATGCTGGTCATTAAAGATAGCCTTTATCAGGCACAACTTTTATATCAGGAACTTTATCCACTTATGAATGGCAAAGTGGCCTTTTTTCCATGTGATGAATCTTTACGTGTTGAGGCATTGGCGTCTTCTCAGGAATTGGTTGGAGAGCGTATCAACGCATTATCCCTTTTGTTGTCACGTCAGCCATTGGTTGTCATTTGTCATACGCAAAGTTATCTGCGTTATTTGCCAGATCTTGATTTGTTTGAAAAAGAAACACTTCATTTAAAAACAGGAATGACAATTGATCCTCTGGTATTAAGAGAAAAACTCATTCATAGTGGTTATCAGATGATTCAACGTGTTGATGAACCTTTCTATTATTCAAAACGTGGGGGTGTTATTGATGTTTTTTCTATCCAATATGAACATCCTGTACGTATTGAATTCTTTGATGATGAAATTGAAAGTTTACGTTTCTTTGATCAAAATACACAACGTTCATTAGAAAGTGTTAAAGAAGTCACTATTTTACCGGCAACTGATCTTTTATATGATGATCAGGAAGTGGATAATGTCATCACACAAATCTATGAATTGAAAGATCAAACAGATTGTCCTGATTACCAGGATGATTTTGAAGAAGAGATTTCTATTGATATAGAAGCATTAAAAAATCATGAAAATAGTACACGTTTATATCAATATATGGGATTATTTCCATCTTCAAAAACACTGATTTCCTATTTTGATCAGGTTTTTGTTATCACTTCAAGTCTTGAAAAAATTAAAAAAGTCTATAATCAGTATGTTGAAGAAACATTCTATTATTCACAGGAACTTCAAAGCCTTGGAAAGATGGTTAAAGGTCTATCATTATTTCATGATTTAGATTCATTGCTTAGAAAACCTAATATTGATTTTGTTGATTTTAGAACATCTGATAAACAAATTACTTTTCTTACAAGAGATATTCAATTATCCATGCTGAATGAAAATCAGCTTATTTCTCAAATTAAAGATTATTTGGCACAAAATAAGATTTTAATGTGTCTAAATAATAATCATCAAATTCAAATGATGACAGATTTATTAGATCAGCATCAAATGAGTTATACTTTGGTTGGTAATGATGATCATATTTATGAAGGTATTAATATTTATGTCGGACAACTGTCAACAGGCATTGATTTTTGTGATGAACATGTCATTTTACTAACTGAAAAAGAATTATTTAAAGTCAATAATCATAAAAAGAGAGGGTATATTAAATATAAAGATGCGAAAGTCATTAATGATTATAATGAGTTAAATATTGGCGATTATGTTGTTCATGATGTCAACGGAATTGGGCAATATATGGGAATCAAGACACTTGAAGTCAGAGGTGTCAAAAAAGATTATTTATATATTGCTTATAAAGGAAATGATACTTTATATATTCCCGTGGAAAATTTTAAACTGGTTAGAAAATATGCTTCCAGAGATGGAAAAGTACCTAAAATTCATTCTTTAAATAGTACTGAATGGCAAAAAACAAAACAAAGAGTCAGAAATAAAGTTGATGATTTGGCTGATCGTTTAATTGAAATTTATTCACAAAGAATGAAACAGCCAGGATTTGCTTTTCCAAAAGATGATGCCTTGCAGATTCAGTTTGAAGAAGGTTTTGGTTATGAATTAACACCTGATCAAAAAGAAGCTGTGAAAGAAATTAAAGAAGATATGGAAAAACCAAGACCAATGGATCGTTTGCTTTGTGGAGATGTTGGTTTTGGCAAAACAGAAGTAGCTTTAAGAGCATGTTTTAAAGCTATTCTAGCAAATAAACAAGTGGCTTTTCTTTGTCCAACCACAATTTTATCATCACAGCATTATCATACCATGATTCAACGTTTTGAAAATTTCCCAGTACGTATTGCCCTGTTAAATCGTTTCACCACAACAAAACAGCGTAAACAGATTTTAAGTGATTTAAAAGAAGGAAAAGTTGATTTATTGGTAGGAACACATCGTATTTTATCTAATGATGTTATTTTTAAAGATTTAGGATTATTATGTATTGATGAAGAACAGCGTTTTGGTGTCAAACAAAAAGAAAAAATTAAAGAGATAAGAAAGACAATAGATGTTCTCACTTTAACAGCAACACCAATACCAAGAACTCTACAAATGTCTTTGATGGGAATTCGTGGTTTATCACAAATAGAAACACCACCATTAAATCGTTTACCAGTTCAAACTTATGTGATGGAAAAAAGTGAACAGCTTATTAAACAGGTCATTGAAAGAGAGCTGGGAAGAAAAGGTCAGGTTTTCTATTTACATAATCAGACAGCCAATATAGAAAGTGTTGCGAATCAGATTGCCAGACTTGTTCCTCAGGCAAAAGTTGGTATTGGACATGGACAGATGAGTAAGGATGAGCTGGAAAGAGTCATGCAGTCATTTATCGATCATGAATATGATATTCTGGTTTGTACAACAATTATTGAAACAGGTATTGATATTCCTAATGCCAATACGATTATTATCGAAGATGCTGATCGTTTTGGTTTGGCACAGTTATATCAGATTAAAGGACGTGTAGGACGTAGTGAACGTCTGGCTTATGCTTATTTATTGTATGCTAAACATAAACAGATGAATGAAGAAGCAACCAAACGTTTAAAAGCTATTAAAGAATTTGCGCAATTGGGTAGTGGTTATAAGATTGCAATGAGAGACTTATCAATACGTGGTTCTGGAGATATTCTTGGAGGAGAACAGGCAGGTTTCATTGATACTGTTGGATTTGATATGTATATGAAAATTTTACAGGAAGCAATTGAAGAAAAAACAGGAGAGAAAAAGGAAGAAAAAGAAGTTCCAGTACAAAATGTCAATGTCAATGGCTATATTCCTGAAAACTACGTAGAAAGTGATATGGAAAAATTAAATCTTTATCAACGTATTTATAAGGCACAGCATTTGACAGAACTTAATTCTTTGGAAAAAGAGTTACAGGATATGTATGGAACATTACCTCGAGAAGTCAATAATATTGTTTTAAAACGTCGATATGAAATTCTATGTACAGAGCCTTTCGTAGATGAAGTCAAAGAGGTTGGAGGCAATATTCAGTTAATGCTGACACAGGAGTTCTCGTCTCATGTTGCGGGAGATCAGTTATTTGAATTGGTTAACCGTTTATATGATAAACCACAACTTAAATATTTAAAAAATGAAATTGTGATTATGATTCAAACAACTGGTCAATGGTTGCCACATACAATTGAATTATTAAATGAATTAAAGAAAATGGCTCAAAAGCAATAACAAATTAAATATTCATCGATATTGCTCAAAACGACAATGATAATCATTAATGATATTCATTGTCGTTTTTGATATGATGAAATCATAATTCTGAAAATTGATTTGGTATGATAAAAATATTTTGAGGTTATAATGATATTGAATAACAGGTTAAATAATTTCTTATCAATATAATTATTTTAAAATTTTATGTATTATTTTCATATAAATTAACTAATAAATTTATAGATTTATTTTTGGTTATAGCATATAATATGAGTGAGGTGAATGCGTTTATGGATATGAATACATTATTAAAGAATACAGTTTCTATCTCTCAATTTAATAAAGGGCAGGCTAAAAAAATCTTTGATGAAGTGAAACAAACAGGAATAAAGATTGTTTTTAAGAATAATGAACCAGAATGTATCTTATTATCTCCTGATAAGTATATTGAACTTATGAACGAAATTGAAGATGCTCTTGATTGTGCAGCAGCGATTGAACGAATTGAAAATAAGACAAAAACCTATTCTTTTGAAGAAGTAAAAAAAGAATTTGGTATGACTTCAGAAGATTTAGAAGATTGTGAAGAGGTAGAATTTGAATGATATGGAAAGTTGATTTCATTGATGAGGCAATGAAAGATTTAAAAAAACTTGATGGTAGCCAAAGAAAAATTGTTTTCAAAGCCATTGAAAAAACTTCACAAAATCCTTTATCTATTTATGAAGGAGATTATGGGAAGCCTTTAGGTGTTAAATTTGGAATTGATTTAAGTGGACTTTTTAAAATCAAGCTCAAAAAGTCTGGTATACGTATTGTATATCAGCTTATAAAAGAAGATGAAAGGAGCTCTATTGTTATTATTGGTCTTAGAGCCGAGGAGTCCGTTTATAAAAATGCCAGGTTAAGAATGGACAAATATAAATGAATGATAATCAAATGAATATTTGTAAAGGTCAATTCAAATCAAAGCGACAATGATAATCATTAATGATATTCATTGTCGTTTTTGATAATAAACAAAAAATCCTCAAAAGAGGATTAATCATTTTGATAGTTACTAATGATTTCATCAGTATTGATGCCAAGCTTGAATCCTAATGTGAAGTAATCATCAATTGTATTTTGATATTCTTCACTTGAATATTGCTTTTGAACATTCAAAATAGACTGATAAATCTTGAAAAATAATGAATAGATATCTTGACTTTCAGGAATTTCTGTATAACTTTTAATGCTGTCAATACGTAATTCATAACCAATGGACATCAGCATTGTTAATCCTTCAAGATAACTTTCTAAGAGTTGCTGATGGTTAACAGGTTCTTCTTTTTCCCAAAAGAGATAACATCTAGATTCTTGAGCTACTGCTGATAAATCATGTAAAAAAGATAAGATTTTTTGATTGAGTCTTGTCGTGTTTAAAACTTCATTCTTTGCTATTTGAATTTCTCTGTTTATATACACTTGATATAATTTTGCGACATCATTCATGTTTTTTCACCTCTTATCTATTATCATACATCAAAATGAATAAAATTTGAATGATTAACCCAAAATATGCAGATGTTCTAATAAAATTTTAATCCCCATACAAATTAAAATGATTCCACCAACGATTTCTGCTTTGGATTTGTATTTTGTACCAAAAACATGACCAATCTTCACACCAATCATTGAAATAACAAATGTTGTTAAAGCAATAATGATAATGGCTGAAAAAATATCAACATTTAAAAAGGCAAAAGTCACACCGATTGCTAAAGCATCAATAGAAGTTGCAATGGCTAAAGGCAACATGACTTTGAAAGAAAATTCTGTATTACAGTTTTCTTCATCTTCAAAAGCTTCTTTGATCATATTGAATCCAATCAAAACTAATAAAATAAAAGCAATCCAATGATCAATACTTTCAATTTTATTTTTAAATTGAACACCTAGAATAAAACCTAAAAAAGGCATAAATCCTTGAAAGAAACCAAAATAACCACCACAAATCAAAGCGTGCTTTAATTTTAATGTTTTTGTAGATAGTCCTTTACAAATGCTCACAGCAAAAGCATCCATTGATAAACCAATACCAATAAAAAATATTTCTAAAAACCCCATACGTCCTCCTTGTAATAAAAAAGACATGACTGTGAAAACACAGACAAGTCTCATTATTTAAAATCATACCAGATAAATATATTATCATGATGTTGACATGATTACACATAATGTGCTAATTACTCCCTTATCATGAGCCAATTATATCAAGTTTATATATATGTGTCAAACATCTTTTGGGATATAGTCAGAACCTACTTTTTGAGCATGAAATTGGTTATTTGTCAATTCTTGAATTTGATCAAGGAATTGCATTTGTCTTAAATAACAAAGATAAGTGACTTGTTGTTCATATTTCACATCTATACATTTTATGTGATGAATTTTTAATAAATGCTCAAATTTACGGGTATAAGTATAATCAAGAGTGATTTCATATAAATCAACGAGTTCTTTTTCTACAATGACTGCTTGTTTTAATGCTTCCGCAACACTTTGACTGTAAGCACGGGTTAGACCACCAGCACCTAATTTAATACCACCAAAATATCTTGTCACAATCGCAATGATATTGGTAAGCCCCTGCATTTTTAAGACGTTGAGCATTGGCATACCAGCTGTACCTGATGGTTCTCCATCATCATAAGCACGCTCATGATTATCTACAATATAGGCTACACAATTGTGAGTTGCCTGGGGATCACTATATTGTTCAATCAAATCTTTTGTCTGCTCTATATGACTACAAGGAATAAGATGACAGATAAATTCAGATTTTTTGATGACAAGAGTATGCGTTGTATAATCTTGAATAGAAATCATAATGTCACACCTTTCTTTCCTTATTATATATGATTTCATTTTATTGTCAAAAGTGTTATAATATATAAGAAACTTACTTTTGGAAGCGAGGAATCAGATATGAAAAAAATTGCGATTTTGGCAGATAGTGGTTGTCAAATAGAATTAAATCAATATGAAGATCAGGGTATTTTTATTGTCCCATTATGTATAACAATGAAAAATCATACTTATTTAGATCAAAAGGAAATATCTAGCCTAGAAGTTTTTGAAACAATGGAAAAAGAAGATATCATGGTCATGACTTCTCAACCATCTACAGGAGAGCTTGTGGATATCTTACAAAGAATCAAAGATGCTGGATATGAAGAAGTGATTGGATTACCAATCGCAACGGGACTATCTTCAACTTTAAATGGGATGAAAGTAGCGGCTGAAATGGTCGATATTCCTATAACTCTTATTGATACGAAAGGAACAGCAGGTAATCAGAAATATCTGGTTTTTACAGCCGCAAAGTTAGTTGAAAGTGGAAAAACTGTTGCCGAAATCCAAACAATACTTGAGAAAATGATCGAACATTCTGGAACAATCATTATGGCACCAAACCTTGAACATTTAAAGAAAGGTGGACGTATTACTCCAGCTGTTGCCTTATTAGCAAGTATGCTGAAAATTGTGCCAGTTATGGAATTAAACTATGATTTAGGTGGTAAGATTGATGTTTTAGGAAAGGTCAGAACTTTATCAAAAGCGAAAGCGACTCTTGTCAATAGAATGGTTGAATTAGGTGTGAATGCTAAAGAATATAAAGTGACTATTGAACATGTTTTATGTGAAAGTTCTGCACAAGATGTGAAAAAGATGATTTTAGAAAAAATAGGAGATGTAGAATTAGAATTAAGAGAACTACCAGCTGTTGTTGGCGCTCATATGGGTGTTGGAGGTATTGGCGTTCAGTATATTAAGAAATATTTTGGATAGGAGGTTTTTCATATGCCATTATTTGATGATTTCACAAAAAAGGCTGCTAAGTTTACAGAAGAAGCTATTGATAAAACACAGGAACTTGCGGGAACTGCAAAATTAAAGCTGAAAATCAAAAATCTTGAATCTGATCGTGATGATGTTTATCGTGATTTAGGAAGATATTATTACGAACAAATTGATTCACAAGGTGTGATTGATGAAGATGCTATGGATATGTATCGACGCATTGGTGAATATAATCAAAAAATTGAGGATTTGAAAAAGTCATTGGATGAGTAGAAGTCAGGTGAAAAAAAGAGAATCACCTGTCTTTTTTTGATAGCTATAGAAAATTTGCTATAATGAAGTTAGGAAGGATATCATTATTGAAGGGAGCATATAGCATATGAAAATGAGAAAAATATTGTTATACATAGGATGTTTGTTATCAGCTTTTTCTTTAAATATGGAATATGAGTTTTCATATATCAATCTTTCCCATCTGTTTGTCTTTCTTATTTATTTTATAAGTCTAACTTATTTTACGCAGAGCTGGTTTTATTTGATTTCAGGTCTTGGTTTAGGTATTTCTATTGTGATTTCATTGATTATTGGTATTATGAATGATCCTAATTTAGTTCGTATTGTTTTTGATAGTATTCTTGCTTTAGGGCTTATTCCTTTTTATAGCTTTTCTATTTATCAAAAACTTTCACATCAACAACATCGTCACTCAGTGATAGATGCAGAAATCAGTCAGGCAGTTTTATCCGGTTTAGGAACAATGAATGATCCTTATTTATTAGATTTTCAAGCAGCACCAGCAATTCAAAAGTATATCATAGAAAAACATGAAAAAATCATTTATGCATTACACGGTGGGTCCAAAGAATATGGAACATCACGTTATGGATTTTTTGATGGTGTTCTTGTTGGAAAAAAACATACTGATCAAGTCCATGGAGGATTTTGGATGAATGAGGAAAATCAAAAGAAAACGAAGAATGAGGAACCTATGTGGGTAAATGGAGTTGTTTATTTACCATTTAAAGACGTCCAAAATATAGGTACTTTATTACAAGATCAACGTTATGCACAGAGACTTAAATCTATGCAAAAACAGTTAGCTTATGCCACTTATGATGAAAGTTATCGTATGTTGATGGATTTGCATATCGACGAAGTTCAAATTCAATCATTACTCAGGGCATTAGGAAAGAAACAGCGACTTTTTTCAAAGACTATACAAGAAGAATTGCTGAATAAAATCTTTATGGAAGAAACTTATCATGAAGTTATGAATAATAAAGATGGTATGATTTATGGGTCTTATCAGCTTTTTATAGATCATTACTGGATTCAATATGCTGGGATGGATGCATGGGTATTATTTCCAACACTTTATGAACCATCTTTCTATTATGGTAAGGGTACTTATCAGTCATATTCTTAAAAAAGTCTTTTAACTCCGTTTTTTTGGTGTTAAAATAGGTATAAAGTCATCTCTAGAATCATAAAATAGGTATAATAAAAATACAAGGAGATGACAATGATGAAAAGAGCATATCAAAATCAAAAATCAATAACATTGAGTCAAAAGAAAAAGTATTTAATGGATATTATCAAGAATAATCATTTACAAGAAGAAGTTGCTTGTTGTTTTTGTGAAAAAGAATTGAATGGAATTATGCAAAAACAGGATATCAGCCATCAAATATTTATTGCTGCTTTAAGACATCTTTATCAGGTAAAGAATTTTAAAGAAATGGAAAATGATTTAGTAATCATGAACAGTTTATTTTCACATCAGGAATATTATCAGTTAAAAGAAGATATTTTTTCTAAAATAACGAAAAAGACGATCACTTTACAGGAATATTGTGTGATACGTTATCTGATTCCTTTTGAAAGTCTTTCTTTTTCACAAATAATGAAAATTCTTTATCAAAAGTATCATGTTGAAGCAATAGAATGTGCAAAAATTTGTTTGATTGAGGATCATCCACATATGGCTTATGAGTATTTACTGACATTGGATGATTGTTCAGATGAAGCTCTTTTGAATTTATTACGTAGTTACAGTATGAAAGATTATCTTTCATTGATACACCATTATACGAAAAAGAAGACTTATCAATTGGCAATCAGTCATTAGGAGATAGAATTTATGGGAAAAAGGATGTATGACATTTTTATGATTATTCTTCAATCTCAAAAGGAAGCCATAACAGCTCAGGAGATTTTAGAACAATTACAGTCTAAAGGAATACAAATGAATATTAAAACCATATATTCATGTATCCAGCAGATTAATGATTTTTTCAAAGGTTGGATTCAAAGGGATTTTATTGTTTCCTATCATCGATTAGGCTTTAAAATCAGTGAAGATTTGTTGAATGATGGAGAAATGCAATTCTTATTAGATCAGATTGCTTTCCATCAGGATTTGAATAATGAAGATCAACAGATATTAAGACAGAAGCTTTTAAGATTTTCATCATTTCACCAACAAAATCGTTTGCTTGTTTTCCAACCGAGTCAACGTCAACATTCTTTTTCTCTTTTTGTGAATTTATCTGTCATTATGAAAGCAATAGAACAACAAAAAGCAATATCTTTTCAATATATTGATTATGAAATTCAAGATCATGAACTCATAGAAGTTCCTTCAAAAAGAGGAAATAAAGATGATCAGTACATAGTCTCTCCCTATTCTTTAACATCACAAAATAATCATTATTATATGATTGCCTATAATGATAAACATCCAGGACAGTTAACCAATTATCGTATTGATCGTATGCGTATGATTCAAACATTAAATAAAGGATATATCAATATTCAGGAACAGTTTGATATGCAAAAGGAAATTGAGAAAATGATGAATATGTTTATTTCTCATCATCATGATACATTGCAGATTGAATGTCATCAAAGACAGTTAAGAGAAATGGTTTCACGTTTTGGACAGGATATGAAAGTACAAAAGCTTTATCAGGATCATCTTTTATTGACGATTGAGGATGTCTCTATTTCAGAAGGATTAATTGGTTGGATTATGATGATGCAAACGCAAATCAAAGTGATTTCACCTCAATATCTTTGTGATGAAATTAAAGACAGAATAAAAGCAATGCACAAGCTTTATCAAGATATGTTATAATAGGGCATAGGTGATGAGTTATGCAAAAAATTATGATTGTAGAAGATGATGAAATTATTGCTTCAACGATCCAAAAACATTTAGAAACATGGAATTATGAAGTGAATGTTATAGATGATTTTGAACATGTTTTAGATATTTATTTAAAACAACGTCCTGAATTAATATTATTAGATATTTCTTTACCTTTTTATAATGGTTATCATTGGTGTCAGCAGATTCGTAAAATCTCTTCAGTACCGATTATTTTTATTTCTTCTGCAAATGAAAATATGAATATTGTGATGGCTATTTCTATGGGAGCAGATGATTTTATTACAAAACCTTTTGATTTAAGTGTTTTAACAGCAAAAGTACAAGCTTTATTGCGTAGAACATATTCATTTTCTAAATCAACGCAAGTGTTAACATATAAAGATCTGATTTTAAATTTATTGGATGCAACGATTTCGTATCATGATCAGACCATAGAACTCACAAAAAATGAATTAAAGATTTTGCAGATTTTGTTTGAAAAATCAGAAACTTTTGTGTCTAGAGATGAATTGATGATGGCATTATGGCAGAGTAATGAATTTATAGATGATAATACATTAAGTGTCAATATGAATAGACTAAGAAAGAAATTAGATGATTTTCATATTGAACAATTGATACATACAAAAAAAGGAGTGGGGTATAAATTATATTATGAATAAACTGCTTCATTATTTTCATGATCGTAAAGCTATCTATATATTATCTCTTACTTTTATACTGATTTTTTATTTGATACTTTATTTATATAATGCTCTTATTGAAGCTATTGTCTATGCAACGATTTTATGTATTGTTTTATTGTTTGTATTTTTTTGTATAGATTTTTATTTCTATGTTAAAAAAACACGTAATCTTTCAGCACTTTTACAGTTAGAAGAAGTTTTTTTGTCTGAATTACCTGTATCTTCATCATTTTTAGAAGAACAATATCAACAGTTATTACACAAGATTGATGATTTGTTTAAAAGTGTGAAAGAACAGCAGGAGATAAATTATCATGAAATGCTGGATTATTTTACTTTATGGGTTCATCAAATCAAGACACCTATCTTTGCTTTAAGATTGCTGGTCTCATCACAGGAGACTTCAACCAATGATATGCTGTTGCAGATTTTAAAGATTGAACAATATGTGGATATGGCTTTGCATTATATGAAATTAGGACAGATTTCATCAGATTTGCGTTTAAAATATTATGATTTAAATACAATTATTCAAGATGTTGTGAAAAAACAGGCAACATTCTTTATTCAAAAGAAACTGACTTTACGTTTAGATGATATTGATTTAAAAGTGTTAACAGATGAAAAATGGATATCTTTTGTATTGGAACAGATTTTATCTAATGCCTTAAAATATACCAAAAATGGTTATATTCATATTTATGTGAAAGATGAAGTCTTATATATAGAAGATAGTGGTATTGGCATTAAAGAAGAAGATTTGCCAAGGATATTTGAAAAAGGTTTTACGGGATATAATGGGAGAGTGGATAAGAAAGCCAGTGGATTAGGACTTTATCTATGTGCACGTATTTTGAAATATTTAGGACATCCTATTTCAATTTCATCTCAGCGTGGTCAAGGCACAATCGTTATGATTGATTTCCATGTGCAGGATTTGCAGGTTGAATAAAACTTACAACATTGTAAGATATAGAAGAGAAATTGTAAGGAAAATCGATGGTACATATTTCTCTTTTTTTATAAACTATAAGTGTACAAAGGAGGTATGACAATGTCATTACTAGAAGTTAAAAATTTAAAGAAAATTTACACAACACGATTTTCAAATCAACAAGTTCAAGCTTTATCCAATGTCACTTTTAGTGTAGAAAAAGGTGAATATGTAGCCATTATGGGTGAGTCAGGAAGTGGAAAAACAACATTATTAAATATTCTTGCGTCCTTAGATAAGCCTACAAGTGGACAGGTTTTATTGAATGGAGAAGATATCACCCATCTCAAAGAAAAAGAGATTTCACAGTTCAGAAGAAAAAATCTAGGATTTGTTTTCCAAGAATTTAACTTACTAGATACTTTTTCAGTAAAAGATAATATCTTTTTGCCACTTGTTTTATCGAAAGAACCTTATCCTGTTATGAATCAAAAAATTAAGTCATTAGCACCTCGATTAGGAATTGAACATTTATTAGATAAGTATCCTTATGAAATCTCAGGAGGACAAAAACAAAGAGTCGCTGTGGCGAGAGCTTTAATTACACATCCTCAACTGATTTTAGCAGATGAACCAACGGGAGCCCTTGATTCAAAGTCTACTGATCAACTGCTGGAAATCTTTGATCAAGTTAATCAAGAAGGACAAACCATTTTAATGGTCACACATAGTACCAAAGCAGCTAGTTATGCTTCAAGAGTTTTATTTATTAGAGATGGTGAAGTATTCCATCAGATCTATAAAGGAAACCAGACAAATCAACAAATGTATCAAAGTATTTCTGATACATTGACATTACTGGCAACAGGAGGAGAATAGTATGAAATCATTCTTTTATCCTCGTTTAGCATTAACTAATCTAAGAAAGAATGCCAAACTCTATTTTCCATATTTATTAACAAGTTCTTTTACAGTTATGATGTTTTATTTAATTAATTATTTAGCATCACATGAAGGTTTAAAACAAATGCAATCTGGTACAACAACAATGAAAGTCATTCTAAATTTAGGAATTATTGTAATGGTCATCTTTTCTGTGATTTTCTTGTTTTATATGAATAGTTTTTTAATGAAACGTCGTAAAAAAGAAATTGCTTTATATAATATTTTAGGTTTAGAGAAGAAACATATTATGATTATGATGTTATATGAAACAATCATAACATCTTTCATTTCCTTATTGATGGGATTTGTTTTTGGAGTTATTTTTAGTCAATTGGTTTCATTATTGTTGATTCATTTAATGGGATTAGCTACAACATTGACATTTCATGTTTCATGGTCATCTTTTTTGGTAACAGTGATTGTTTTCTTGCCTATTTATTTGGTTTCTTACTTGATTTATGTGATTCAGATTCAATTATCCAATCCTATTGAATTATTAAGAGGCTCACAAAGTGGAGAAAGAGAACCTAAGACGAAATGGTTAATGACCATTATTGGTTTTATCACATTAGGA
The DNA here is from genome assembly GCF_055420065.1 of Massilimicrobiota sp. mt181. NCBI lineage: Bacteria > Bacillati > Bacillota > Erysipelotrichia > Erysipelotrichales > Erysipelotrichaceae > Massiliimicrobium > Massilimicrobiota sp. mt181. Next base: position 109,306 of record NZ_JBVAYN010000002.1, on the reverse strand, counting down.
TTAGGATATTATATCGCAGTGACTATTGATGATCCCACAACAGCAATCGCTTTGTTCTTTGTAGCAGTTATTTTGGTTATTATTGGAACATATTGCTTATTTACAGCAGGTTCGATTACGATTTTAAAGCTTTTAAAGAAAAATAAGCATTTCTATTACCAGACAAAACATTTTACTTCTGTTTCTCAGCTTATTTATCGTATGAAACAAAATGCTGTTGGATTAGCCAGTATCTGTATTTTATGTACATGTATATTGGTCATGTTATCAAGTACTGTTTCGCTCTATTTTGGTATTGAAGATACAGTGACAGCCTATCAACAGGATAGCTATAATCTAAAAGTTTATGGTTATGATGATGGGGCTTTACCAAGTGATCAGGAATTTACAAAGTTTTATTCTCAAATACAAACTGAGTTAGAACAAAATGGTATAGGTGTTGATAGTTTCATCCATACCAAAAGATATTCTGTCAGTGTTCGTTTTGCGAATAATCGTATTTTGACAGATAAGGAAACAGGAAATTTTGTCGTGGGTTATTTGGTTGGGATGACACAGGATGAATATAATCGTGCTTATCATCAAAATGTTCATTTAAGTGATCAGAATATTTTAGTCAGCAGTAATTTCTTTGAATTTAAAGACACTTTAGATATAGAACAGCAACAATATCCTATTCAGGAAGTTGTCCATCAACCTTATTTATTGCCTAATGAAAATCCAACTGCTGAAAGAAATCTGATTGTTATTATGAAAGATGAAGAAGCTATTCAAGAAATGATGTCACATTTCTTTGGTGATTCTATCAAACCCACAGAAAATCTTTCTATTGTTTATCACAATCAATCGAAAGCTAAAGAAGCTGAGGATATATTAACAAAATGTTTAGATAACTTTGTTTTAGAAACACAGAATGAACATGGGGGAATTTCTTTCTATCATTCTTCAATTTATGAAGTCAGATTAATGTTAATGGAATTGTATGGAAGTTTATTCTTCTTAGGTATTTTCTTAGGAATCTTATTCTTAATGGCCACAATCTTAATCATGTATTATAAACAGTTATCAGAAGGTTATGAAGATCAAAAACGCTTTGAAATTATGCAGAAAGTCGGTATGAATGCAAAAGAAGTCAAACAGACTATTCGTTCTCAAGTTTTAATATTTTTCTTTTTGCCACTACTTGCTGCAGTCATTCATATGGCTTTTGCTTTCCATTTAATTACTATGATGTTTGGTTATATTGTAATCAGTGGTACACAGGTCTTTATTACATGTACGCTTATTTCCGTTATTATCGTGGCTATAGTTTATGCAATCGTATACTTATTTACATCAAGAACATATTATCGTATTGTTAAAAATTAAGGGAAGATGAATGGAAGTTCATCATCTTCTTTTGAATTAAAAATAACGAAGTGAATTTTATTTCACTTCGTTATTTTCTTAATACTTTATCTAAGCTTTTTCCTTGAGCCAGTTCATCTATCATTTTGTCAAGATAGCGAATATTTTTCATTATTGGATCTTCAATGGTTTCTAATTTGACACCACAGATGCTACCTTTGATTAAAAATCTTTTTTCATTTAAGCACGGTGCCTGAAGAAAGAAGTGTTCATAATCAATAGGTGATTCTAACATTTCATGAATTTGATCCTGATGATAACCTGTTAACCATTGAATCACAGTGTTAACTTCTTCTTGGGTACGTCCTTTTTTCAATGCTTTTTGAAGCAGTAAAGAGTAGATTTGAGAAAAGGGCATTTGGAAGACTTTATGACTCATTATAATAATCCCATTTCAATCATCTTTAAACCGATATCAACAGAGTTATAAGCTGCGCCTTTCATTAACTGGTCAGCGACAATCCATAAGCTTAAAGCATGATCATTATCTAAATCTTTACGAACACGTCCCACATGGACAAGTTCATCACCAACAAAAAGATTGGCCATTGGATAAATCTGGTTTTCAATATCGTCATAGAGTTCTACACCATGAGAATGAGATAATAATTCAAAGACTTTATCAATGTCAATAGGTTTCTTTGTTTCAATATAAACAGATTCACTATGCCCTCTGAGTACGGGAACACGTACACAAGTGGCATTGACTTTAATATCTTTATTAAAGATTTTCTTTGTTTCATTAACCATTTTCATTTCTTCTTTTGTAAAATGATTATCTAAATCAAATTTATCAACTTGAGGAATACAGTTAAAAGCAATTGGGTAATGTTTTTTATCAGAAGCACAAGGCAATGTTTTAGCTACTGGTTCTTTACCATCTAAAACTTCTTGAGACTGACGATATAATTCTTCCATTCCGGCAACACCAGCACCTGAAACAGCCTGATAAGTTGAAACAATGATTCTTTCAATATCAAAATATTCATTTAAACGATTTAAAGCACTGACCATTTGAATAGTTGTACAATTTGGATTGGCAATAATACCTTTATGGTCTTTTAAAGCATAGGCATTGACTTCTGGCACAACTAATGGCACATCAGGATCCATTCTAAAGTGAGATGTATTATCAATATTGATACATCCGGCTTTAACAGCATAAGGCATATATTTTTCAGAAATGCTTCCACCAGCACTCCAGAAAGCCACTTCAATATCTTCAAATGAATTTTCAGTTAATTCTTCAACGACAAATTCATGACCTTCATACTCAATAACTTTTCCTGCACTTCTTGCAGAAGCTAATAATTTTAAACTTTCAAAAGGGAAGTGAAACTGAAAGATACATCTTAACATTTCTCTTCCAACAGCACCTGTAGCACCGACAATTGCAACTTTATATTTTTTCATTTTATATTTTCCTCCCTATCCTAAGAATGCTTCATGTAATAAAACTTGAGCTCTTTTGACATCATCTCGATCAATATAACAAGAAATATTAATTTCACTACAAGAAGTCATTTCCACATTGATATCATGACTCATGAGTGTATTATAAACTTTTTGGAACATTCCTTTATTATTTTTGATACCAACACCAATAACTGCAACTTTTCCAATATTGCCTCTCACAATGGTTTTTTGAGCCTGTAAAGTTTCTTTTAAATCATTAATCACTTCGACAACTGCGGGAACATCTTTATCATTGATAATTAAAGAAATATCCATTCTACCACCACCAACTAATGCCTGACTAAAGACATTGACATTGACATTAGCATCCGCAATCTTTTCAAAAAGTTGACCAGCACCATTCACCTTGGCATCAACACCAACAAGAGTGATACGTGCTTCATTTTGTGAACCCGTGATGCCTGATATAATAAATTGATTCAAATGATCTTTCATAATTTTTTCATCTCCTAACACATATGTTCCTTTGCTTTCATCAAAAGAACTTCTGGCATGAATGACAATATCATGCTTAGCAGCTAATTGAACACAACGATGATTTAAGACTTTCGCACCATTTTTGGAAAGTTCCAGCATTTCTGAATAACTGATATAATCTAATTTCTTTGCATCAGGAACAATGCGAGGATCAGCCGTATAAATACCGTTAACATCACTATATATTTCCACTTCGTTGGCATCAATTGCCACACCAATAGCGACGGCAGACAAGTCACTACCTCCACGTCCTAGAGTCGTAATCTTACCATTTTGAGAATATCCCTGAAAACCAGGACAAATGACAATGTCTGCATTTTTTAATTTATCAAGAATATGACGGCCTTCAACTGTCGTAATCGTTGCATTCTGATGATGAGAATCTGTGAGAATACCTAATTCAGCATTCGTGACAGTTTCGACTTTATAGCCTTTATCAGCCAGTTCGCTTTTGACAACAAGAGTTGAAATGGTTTCTCCAATACTTGTCAAACGATCAATTTCTTCATCAGTTAATTGGTTTGTATGAACAATCGATAAAAGGGTATCCGTTGCATAAGGATCATCGTATCGACCCATGGCACTGACAACGGCTACGACTTTGTTTCCTAGATTGTGTTCACGAATGATGTTTTTATACATGTGTTCACGTGTCTCGATACTACGTGTTGAGGTTCCTCCAAATTTTTGAACAATGATTTTCATGTTGTCTTAACCCCTTACTTTTAATAAACTATAGGTTTCTCCACTAAGCTGTTGTTGAAGTTGTGACAGCTCAAGTGGATTTGTAATATAGATATGATCATGATCTTGTGAAAAATACATTTCATAATCAATATCCAATGGATGATCACATCTAATATAATATTGAGAATATGTAATTGGATAAATGTTTTCAACATATTGATATTGATGTTTCCACATCGTTGGCTGATGTGTTTTCATAATATCACTGACAACAGCACTGGCTGTCACATAACGACCAGCACCTTTACCATAGAAAATAACATTCTCCAAATAGTTACAAGTTAATTCTACTACATTATATGCTTGATTGACATTTCCAACAATGTCTTTTATACCAACTAATGTTGGTGAAACATCAATACCATAACCCTGATCTATTTTTTTCGCTTGTGCAATCAATTTAATACGATATCCTAATTTCTTTGCATAATCGATATCTTTTTTTGTCACCTGACGAATTCCTGTGCATTGAATTTTATCAAAGTCAAAGAAGATTTCAAAAGCATTCATAGCAAGAATATAGATTTTATGTGCCGCATCAATACCATCTAAATCCAGACTGGCATCAGCTTCTACATACCCTAATCCATCCGCAATTGTTAAAGCTTCCTGGAAATCTAAATTATCTGTTTCCATCAGCGATAAGATAAAGTTTGTTGTTCCATTTAAGATACCTTCAATTTTTTCTATTTCATTAGCAATTAAATCTTCTTTTGCAGGGACAACAACAGGAATACCTCCACCAACAGCAGCTTCATAATAGATTTTCGCATGATTGTCTTCAGCAACCTGAAAAATCTCCTGGGCATGATGGGCAATCAAAGCTTTATTGGCTGTGACAACATGTTTTCCTTTTTTGAGTGCTTCGATAATAATCTTTTTAGCAATAGTCGTTCCACCAATCAGTTCAACCACGACATCGACTTCTTCATCATTTAAAACATCCTGAAAATCTTGTGTGAAGATAACACCATCAGGTAAAGTGACTTCATCTAATGCACAACCATATTTGACAGTGACTTCTTCTTGAATTGCTTTTTCTAATCGCTCTTTTTGTTGTGTTAAGATTTCAACAACACCAAAACCAACAGTTCCTAAACCGATGACACCAATTTTCATATGATACCCCCTCTAAATAAAAAAATCTCATTTGACATGAGACATTTGTTTTCATTGACAAAATCAAGACAGTCTCTTTCCCCAACACTCAAAAAACATTGAATTCTTGTCATAGTAGTGGTTATCATTATTGAGACGTCCTCCTTTGTTATTGCATTGATAATATCATTTTTGTATGCGTTTGTCAATTTATGAAAATATAATTTTGAAATAGTCAAAATTTATCGCTTTATATTTATTAAAATTAAAAATTATTTCAAAATATTTTCAATACACTCATAGAGTTGAGAGACTATTTTTTCAGCCTTTTTTTGGACCTCTATAGGTGCATAATCAAAAGAATAGCTATGTTGAATGGCTTCAAACATAGGTAAATCATTATAATTATCACCGATACCATAAATTTCATCATCAGATAGATGAAAATAATCCTGAATTATTTTGATACCTTTACCTTTTGAACATCCTTTCATTGTTAAATCAATATGTTGATTATTTTGAAATGCTTCAATATCATGCCCATATTTTTTAAGAATCTGGGCAGTCATATGCTGAGCTAAAGATATTTCTGATTCCTGATAATGAAAAGAAAAAGCCTGAACATAGGATTGAGGAATCTCATCTAAAGAATGAATGAGATGACCAAAAACTTTTTCTTGAGGGTGATGTGTTAAAAAATACGTGACATCATCTACCACAACTGTTATATCCTGCTGATTTGTAAATGCATAAATCTCTTTTATAAGATCTAAAGGAATCTGACTTTTTAATAAGACTTCAAAATCCTTATTGAGAATAAGACCACCACTTAAAAGAATATAAAAGTCAAAATGTAAATCATATAACTTGGAATATTTTAAGACACCACTTAAACTTCTTCCAGAACAGATACCAAATAAATAACCTTGCTTTTGAAAATGGTGAATAGCTTTCACATCTTTATCTTTCATATGATCTTCAAACCATAGTGTCTGATCAAAATCGCTTGCCAGTAATTTCATAGTGAACCTCCTTGCCTTATTATAGAAAAAAATCAAAGAAATACAAAGATAATATATGAAATTTTTATAAAAGTTCTTGTTTGTGACGTAACGTCATGAATTATAATGGATTCAGGAGGGATGAGAATGAAAGATCAGAAATATATGACAGTAGGGGAACTGGCAAAGAAAATGGGAACAACTGTTCGAACATTACAGTTTTATGATCAAAGGGGATTATTACATCCAAGTGCTGAGAGTGAGGGAGGTCGTCGTCTCTATACTTATCAGGATATGATTCTACTTCATCAGATTCAATCATTAAAATCATTAGGTTTTTCTTTAGATGATATTCAAAACAAAATAGAAGTTTTAGATACACCTCAAAAAGTAGAGAAGGCTTTAAGTCAGCAAGAAGTCATGATTGAAGACAAAATCAAAAAGCTTCAAAATACACTATCAGCTATTCAAGCTTTAAAGGTTGAAGTCAGTCAAATGCAAACAGTAGATTTTAAAAAATATGCTGATATCATTGTGAACCTACAAATGAATAATGAATATTATTGGCTTATTAAACATTTTGATAATGAAACATGGGAACATGTCCGACAACGTTTTGATAAAGATAGTGGTCAGGAATTTATTCAACGTTTTCATCAAATCAATGAAGATATCTTAACACTCAAAGCTAAACATCTTCCTCCAGAAGATGAACAGGTCCAGCAGATGACTGAAAAGTTTTGGAATTTGATTATGGAATTTACACAGGGAGATATGAGTTTATTACCACAATTAATGAAATTTGATCATTTATCTGATGCTCAAAATCAGGATTGGATTCAAAAACAAAATGAAGTCAATGATTATTTGAAGCCGGCATTGGATCTTTATTTTCAAAAATTGGGATATGACCCATTTAAGGAGGAATGAAGATGGATACGATTATGCATATTTCACATTTGAAAAAGAAATATTCAAAACACGAGGTTTTAAAGGATATCAGTTTTGATGTGAAAAAAGGAGAAATCTTTGGCATATTAGGAATGAATGGTGCTGGGAAAACCACAATCTTAGAATGTTTGGAAGGATTCTTGAAATATGATGAAGGACAGATTGCTATTTATGGTCAAATAGGTATTCAGCTTCAATCTTCAGCATTACCTGCTTATATGAAAGTTAAAGAAGCTATAGCGTTGTTTGCGAAATGGAAACATACCCAGTTAGATGAAGATAACCTTCAGACATTAGGAATTGATGATATAGCGAATCAAATCTATAAGAGTCTATCAACAGGGCAACAACGTCGTCTGCATTTGGCATTGGCTTTAATGGGACATCCTGATTTGCTTTTTCTAGATGAACCGACTGCTGGAGTTGATGTGGCAGGACGTCGCGCTTTGCATGAAATGATTATGCAATGTCAAAAACAAGGAATGACGATTGTTTTAACGAGTCATGATATGAATGAAGTCGAAAGCTTATGTGATCGCATAGCGATTTTAAGACAGGGAGAAATGGCTTTTATAGGCACAGTAGAAGAATTAACACAGCAGTTTGGGAGATATTATTATATTAAGGTTCATAGTGAAAAAGGAGAAAAAGTTTATACGACACAACATATTGAACAGACATTGATGCAAATCTGCCAGGATTATCAAAAGCAGAATCTAAAGATTTTCAATATGAGTGTGAATCGTGGAACTTTGGAACAACACTTTTTAGCTGTCGCAAGGAGAAATGAAATATGAAAGCCTTAGGTTATGGTGTTTATTTACAATTTTTAATGGATATACGTTCGCGTTCCTTATTGATTACATGTTATTTGGTTCCATTATTGTTCTTTTTAATGATGGGAAGTGTTTTTACCTCTATTATGCCTAAGTCTCAAGAAACATTGATGGCATCTATGACTGTCATGGGCGTTTCAATGGGAGCTTACATTGGGTTACCACCTTCCATCGCTGAAATTTATGGAACAGATATTAAGAAAATGTATATGGCTAATCATATTCCTGCATATTTTGCTGTTTTATCTTTATTTCTATCAGCGTTTATTCATTTAATGATTATGAGTACTCTGATTTATATTTTATCTCCTCTTCTTTTTAATGCGATATGTCCTATTCACCCTGTTTTCTACTTCATGATGTTAATCTTATTTGTTCTGGTATCATTAAGCATAGCCTGTATTTTAGGATTAGTCGTTTCTAATCAGGCAAAGCTTACTATGGTTAGTCAAATTATCTTTTTACCATCCATTATTTTATCAGGCATTATGTTTCCAACTTCTTTATTACCATCTTTTTTACAGACTATTGGTCAGTGCTTTCCAGCAACATGGGGCTATTTATTGTTGATTGAAAAGCCACTACATTTATCTAATATTTTGATTTTATTGATATTCTTGATTGTTGCTTTAGGGATTTGTTATGTATTATTAAGATCAATCCGTTCTTCCTTTTGTCATTTCAAATGATATAATCAATGAAGGAGGATGAAATGATGATATTAGATTCAATTGAGGATATTGATTTGATAGAACCTTATCGTTTACAGACAGTTGATATATTATATGAAGAAGAGGATGGCTTGATTATGATTGAAAGGAGGAGTCAGGCAGTCATGATTTCTATGAATGATATAGAAAAATTCAAACGTTTATATCAACAGTTTCATTTGGATTCATATGATTTGTATAATGTCAAACAAAAGGAAATTGTTGAGATACTAAAAAATCAATATCATAAAAAAGATGATTTTGCATGTATTCAGGCCGTTTATCAACCTTTAGAACCTCTTGAGTTGCATATGCCTCAAGATGTTTGTATCAAATTATTAACAAGTGACTATATTGATGAGGTTTATCAGATCTATCATCATATGAGTGACTATGAATATATTGCTGATCGTATCAATCGGAAAGCCTTATGGGTACTTTTTCAAAACGATAAACTGGCAGGTTTTATTGGTATGCATAAAGAAGGCAGCATGGGTATGCTGGAAGTAAAAGAAAGTTATCGTAGACAGGGATATGGCTATTTGCTTGAAGGTTATTTGATTAATGAATTATTGAAACAAAAGAAAGTGCCTTTTTGTCAGGTCATCAAAGGCAATCAGGCATCATTAGCCTTACAGAAACGTTTAAATATGACGTTATCATCTCGTTATTCTTATTGGGTGTTTAGTGATTAAAAAAGCTGTTCAACAAAGTGAACAGCCTTTTTAATCACCAACACCGAAATCAGTAGGATCACATAAAAAATCATAACGTGGATCATCTTGTAGATAAGCATAATTTTGCATGAACCACTGAATTAATTGATCGTCTCTTTGAATAGGTGTTGAATTGTTACGATAAATATTAATTGTGCCATATTGGAAATGTTTGGTAAGAATTTCCATATCCTTTTGAATCATTTCCTTGGTTTGGCCTTTGATACCTACCATTAAACATGGTGAATCAAAATAACTCTTTAATTCTTCAATACTTGAAAAAGTGACATTTTTATTTAAAACACGATTTCTGAAATCATCATCAAAAGTTTCAACGCCAGTTTTGATAATCATGTTGATACCAAAATAATCTCTCATCTGTTGAATTTTGGAATGATAAATCCAATGACTTTCAACAAACAGCGTGTGAATATTTTTATCATGAATGATTTGTTTGATCAGTTCTAATGTCTGTTGTGGTAACTCAAAAATACTAGCAGAATCAATAACTTCTAATACACCATATTCTCCAGTTACATGACTTAAAACATCAGCATTGATTTTGAGCATTTCATCGATACATGTTGAATTATCTTCGATATAATCACAAAATGTGCATTTTGACCATGCACATGGTCTTGCTTTTAAAAGAACGATTTCTCTTTTGCATTTGTTTTCAATGCGGCTGTATCTTTCCATGCTATCCCCCATTTCTCATAAAGATGACCTCGTTCAATAATTACTTTTGTTAAACAAACGGCAAAGAGTTTGTCTAAATAATCAGTAAAAACTTGAACAAGCAAAATGCTTAAGACTAAAGGCATACCAAAGTGATTCAAAACAACCACGATTGTTGAACTGGCTCCTGAAGTGATACCGTTAAATAAACCAGCAGTAATACAGGCACTGAGAAGTGATGTTGGAATACCTACTAATAATGAACCAATAGGTGTACGCCATCCTGTTAACCATTTGCCATGATAAAGGATACCTGCAAAGAATCCTGTGAGTAACTGTACAGGTGCATAATATAAGGAATACATATCAAATGTGATACCACTTGTTAAACTTCCTAATACGCCTGTCAGCATGGCATATTTTGGACCAAGAAGACCTGCAACCATAATCGTTCCAATAGAATCCATATAAAATGGAATCGAGAATGTCATTGCAATGAATGCTCCCAAAACATTGAAAACAATTCCCATCACAATAACCATTTGCATCTTTGTTTTCTTTTTCATATTCAATTTTTCCTTTCTCCTAAAAAACAGTTAGAAGCCAGAAAAGAGATGGTGAGCCATCTCTTTTCCTTAGTTTTTTATACTGGGTTTGGCTCTCGAACCAGTGTTATAACATTAACAGTATATAAAAGTTTATTCGCTGTGTCAATATATCAAAATTGATGAAGAGCAATAAAAAAGAGAAGGATCATCATTCCTTCTCAGATATATAAAACTATAAAACGGGAACCAGCCCCATTGCACGAATAATTTTTCGTCCGTCTTCACTGGCGATATATTGGAAAAGATTTTGAATATTTTCATTTTGTTGTTCTATTGATCCTTTTGTCGCCATGACAAATGGTCTTTGTAAAGAATACTGTCCATTTTGAATTGTTTCTTCACTGGCTTGAATGCCATCAATAGAAAGTGGTTTAACAGTTTCATCTATAACATCTAAAGATACATAACCAATCGCACCAGGAATTGATTGAACTTTCGCAATAATTGGTCCGGTTTCATTGACTTCATTTGCATATTGGCATTGTTCTTCGATGCCTAATATTTCTTCAAAAGCACTACGTGTTCCAGAACCAGATTCACGTCCAATGACAACAATAGGCAAATCTTCTCCGCCAACTTCTTTCCAGTTACGAATCTTTCCTTGATATATATCTATTAATTGTTGCTTTGTGAGATCATTTACTTTATTTTGTGTGTCTGTGACAATCACAATTGCATCAATAGCAACAATATTTTCACTTAATCCTTTTTCTTTTTCTTCGTCTTTTAAATAACGCGAAGAATTTCCTATATCAGTTGTTCCATTCAAAACAGCTTCAATACCGGCACTTGATCCAGTAAACTGTGGTTCCATCTGAAGTTCAGGATATTGATCTTCTAAACCTTCTTTTAATGCATTGACCATTTTTTCCATAGACGTTGATCCATTTAAACTTATTTTTTGTGTTTCTATATCAGCATTGGCTGATAAACTGACTCCTGCAATACAAAGTAAACATATTACGATAAGTATTCCAAACTTTTTCATTTTTATTCCATCCTTTATGATTATTCATCCATACTTTAACAAATTTTTTCTTAATTATCGTTAATATCATGTATATATTATGTTAAGTTTATGTAAAGATTTAACGCAAAATTAAAACAATATTTACATAAGAGACAAAAATACATCTTTTTGTGAAAAGATGGAAAAAGTTTTGCCTTTTTTGGTCGTATCTTATATAATAACGTTGATTTAAAGGAGAGGGACTATGATTGGTGATATTGAAACACTTTGTAAATTAGCTGGGATTAAGTATAATTTAATGAAAAATGATCCCAAACGTTTTTTTGTCAGAGCTTTTATGGCAGGTGCGTATTTAGGACTGGCTGCTATTTTATCTTATACACTAGGAGCTATGTTAAGTGAGCATAGTGTTGTAGGAAAGATTGCTGTCGCAGGATCATTTGGAATTGGTCTGGTGGCCATTGTTTATTTAGGAGCAGAATTGTTTACGGGAAATTGCTTTGTGACAATTATGCCTGTCTTAAGAGGAGACATGAAGCTAAGAGAAATTATTCCTATGTGGGTTGTTTGTTATGTCGGAAATATGATTGGTATTGCTTTGATTTGTTTCCTGTTTATCAAAAGTGGAGCTCAGGAAGCAATTATGACACCTTATTTACAGGGAGTTATGGAATCTAAATTAAATTTTGATATTTGGGATTTATTGATTAAAGGTATCTTATGTAATTTTATTGTATGTGTAGCAGCTTATTCTGGTGTTAAAATCAAAGATGAAACAGCTCGATTAATTGTCATCATGATTTTGGTTATGACATTTGTCTTACCAGGATTTGAACACTGTATCGCAAATGGTGGTATTTTTGCAATGGGAATCACACAACTAGGAAGTGCAATTGACTGGTCAATGTTACCATTACATATGTTGATATCAACATTGGGAAATATAATTGGTGGAAGTGTTCTTCTGGCAGTACCTATTTATATTATGTTTAGAACACCTAAGGCAAAATAAAAAATATGAATATATTGATATGGACTATAGACAATGCAAGTTGTTTATAGTCTTTTTTTTTGGGAATTTTTTGATGTTGATTTCTTAATAGGTGAGGGGAGGTCAATCGTATGAACAAAATAACTTGATTATCTTTTTGTCAAATATATTTTCATAGAAAGGGTATAAGGTGATGATAATGAATTTAGAGAATGAAATCAAAAAAACAGAGAACTTATATAATCAAGGTGAATATGAGAAAGCCTATGCTTGCATTAATAAAGCCTATGATTATTCAAAAAGAACTTTAGGAAGACACCACGTATTATCAAAGAAATGTTATGAATTATGGATACATATGAAACAGATATTAAAAGATAGAGAGGAGGTGAATAAAGCTTTAGAACAAGGACATCAGCTTCTATTGAAAGGCAATTTTCAACAATCAGTAAAAGCGTTTCAAAAATGTTATACATCCATGTGTCAGATTTATAATTATCAGCATCCAGAATTTATCAAAATACTTGATTGGTTAGTGATCAATTATATTCAATTGGAAGATTGGCAAAAGGCTTTAAAATACAATCAGGAATGTTATCAAATCAGTGTTAAATATTATGGTCAATGCCATCCTCATACCATACAAAATCTAAAGAAAAGAGCTAAAATTTATAGAGAAATCAATGAATATGAAAAAGCATTAGATTGTAGTTTTGAAAGTTTGGATCTTGATCAACAAAACAATGCTCATCCAACGACTCTTTTAAATGATTTCAAAGCTATTATATTTGATTTATATGCTCTTAATCGAAGAGAAGAGAGCATGATCTATTTGAAAAGATATTATCGTTTAGAAAGAGAATATAGAAAATCTCAATAGAAATCATAAAAATGGGAATTTTTGATTGCTTTTGTCTTAATGGGTGAGGAGGGATGGAAGATGAGATGATTATGAAGATGACATGATACCACCAGTATTTTTTCAATGGATAGAATTTACAGTATTTTAAAATTGGAGAAATGAAAATGAATGTTATAAAAAATATAATCATGATTGCTTTGATTATTTTTACAGCAATAGAAATCTATCGAAAATTAATGAAATAAATAGACAATGATGTTGATTTTTCATAAGGAAAAGATGAGGAGGTGAACGATTTTTATCAACATCAGTTATATGGAAGGAGCAGAATTTATGAAATATAAATTAGATCGGTAATCCCATGATTACCGAAGGTTTGATAAAGAAATCAAATCAATGACAGTATTAAAAAAAAGAGAGGAAGTGAAAAAAATGTGTAAAGTGAAATGTCAAGATTGTGCATTATGGGCAAGTGATAAAGTTTGCCAATATTGTGATCATTATGATTACTTTAGAGATGCTTATCGTTGTCGCATTGATGACAAAAGAGTGAGTCCGTATAATTATTGTTCACATTTTAAAGGTTAAAGATCATAAAATTTATATGAAAGGAAAAGATAATCATGAAGAAAATAAAATGTCAGGATTGTGTATTATGGACAGATAAAATGTGTAAATATTGCCAAAATTATAAATATAAAGACTATCATCATATTTGTATAAAAGATAGTACAATTATAAATCCGGATGATTATTGTTCATCATATAAGAAAATATAATTGATAATCATTCGTTGATGCTATTGTTAGTGTAGTATTTATCCTTATCTCTTTGTGGGTATAGCTTTTATAAGTTGTACCCTCTTTTGAATGTAGCAGATATGTGGTAAAAGATGACTAAACAATTCTTAGCATCGTATCTGTCATGAGATATATCATGCATATAATAAGAATGAGTATGTAAGAAAGCCAAAATATATTTGAATCCCATGTGCAAAATAACTTACCTGGTGTAATATGCGAGGTCGACAATAAATGATGGATTTTGTTTTTTCTATACGATTATAGAGTTATATATGATATTCTTAGATAGAGAGGGAGATAAAGATTATGGATACTGAAAAAGAGAAAATAGATTGTTTAAAAAGAATTTGTTTAGAGATTGATAATGGCTTTTTAGGAAAATGGTATAAGTTTATAGTTCTTATATTAAGAAAAATGAATCATTATGAAATGACACAACTTTATTATCAAAAACAAAAAGATGGTCCTTATTATCTAGCTACGTTAGATGATTTTGATTATATAGAAACAGGTTGGACTGAAGATGATTTTTATGATGGCCCATTTGATACGTATCAATTGCGACAGGGACATTGGAATCAGTTTTATGTAGAAATCAAAAATAATCAGACATTTGAATATAAGTATGATTATATTTTGGAATTGGAAGATGAAACATTTAATGAATATCTTATGAAATTTGAAAGACAACATTTTGGTAAACTTGCGAATTATATGAGAATTTAATATGATGAAGATAATATTTATTTATCTATACCTCAAATGACCGCTTTACCAGGGACCCAAGAGCATTATGAACAATGGATGCAGTTTTATAATTTGGAAGAAAGAAATCAATCTATACAAGAAACAATACAGAGCATTGCCAATACATTCAATCATATGTTAGATGATTGGCATAAAATTGTATTGGGAATTTTCTATGAGGCAGAGGATTATCAGATAAAAGTTTTTTATCAGACATCATCGTTAGATCAGTACCAAGAATTTACGGATAAAAAAAGTCTCGCTAGACAACTTACTGAAGATGTTGAACATCTTTATTTAAACTATGTATTAGTAAAACAACCATTTACAAGTATGACATATATGTTAGAAGATACTGGTTATCTGGATATTCAGTTGAAAAATGAGCCCATAAAAGATATATCTCAATATATAAAAAATTGGCAAAACAAGTATATATAAAAATATATAAGCTTATCAAAGAGATAGGCTTTTTTAATGTCATGGAAAATAGAAAAATTAAAAATGGGAACTTTTTTATGTGTTCTCCTTAATAAGTGAAAGGAGGAGTTAAGCATGAAAAGATTTATATTAGATGAAAGTCGTTTATTAAACATTGATGAAAAAGATTTCAAAGAAAAAAGAAAAGATTATGTCTGTCATTAATAAACGCATTATGATGTACATTTCTAATGCTTTAAGTAAAGAAAAAATAGTAAATGTTGAAGGGAGAAAATGAAAGATATGAATGAAGTCAGCTATGCAAAAGAATTATTAGATCAGATCATCTGCATATTAACCACTATATGTCATAAAGATACAATCAAAAGATTTCAATATTTAAAAGAAAATGTTTTGTTTTATCAAATTGATGAAAATTCTCATCAGACTTATACAACAGAGAGTGTTTTCACTCATCAAATAAGAGAAATAGAAGTATTATTAAGAACACATTATTGTCATTTTCCTCCAGAAAAAATAAACGAAACATATGAAGAACTGAAATCTATCATTTTCTTATCAAAGATGGATACAAGTCAAAAATCACATGTGATCATTCATGAACTGGTTCATTTATTGTCCTGCAGTTACTATCAAGTATATGGTGATTTATTAATCAGAAAAGTAGGTATCAATTCGTATATCTATTTGAATGACCAAAATCAATATGAAAAATATCATGTGATTTATGATATAACAAATGAATTATTAACAGATTATATTGCTAATATCTTAAATTTCAAAATAGCTGGTAAACAAATATTACCAGAACAAAGATGTTTTTCTAGATTATCTTTTGATGATTATATGAATAAACAACTTCAAGAAAGTCATGTAAGTCAAAGAGATTTCATAAAAGCTTATTTTGAAAATGATATTTCATTGATAGAGGATATTCTAGGTGAAAATATGAGTTGCTTTGAAGACAAATGTTTGACATCATTTCGTCAACATCAGCAGCTTATATAATGAGGAAAATAATGAAAAAGAAACAAGAAAATACATTATTAGTTAAACGTAGAAGAATCTATCATGATATAAAAAAACTATATTATCATTTAAGAGAAATCATATGCTTTAGAGATCTCTTTCTTGAAGAAAAGTCAAACACTTATTATTCAAAAGGAAGAAAATATTTGATAGAAGATAAGTATAGATATTCACTGATATATTTCTATATCAGTTATTGTATACGAAGACATGTTTATGGTGATAGTCATCATCAAACAATAGAATCTCTAGGTTGGTTAGTTGTCAGTGAAATAGAAATGAAAAAATATAAAAAGGCTTTAAAAGTGAATCAAAAAATATATGAAATCAAGAAAGAAAAGATCATTCAAAAAGATATGACTTATTATTGGGTTTTAGATAATTTTAGAGAAATTTATGAAAGAATGGGTGATGCTCAAAAAGCCGCTGAATATTTCTGGAAATGTTATGATATGCTTCATCAATGAAAATGGGATTGATTTGATGAGGATTTCTTAAAATGTGAAAAGAGGAAAAAGTTATGAGTAAGGTTAAATGTCAGGACTGTTCGTTATGGGCAAGTGATAAGGCATGTCAATATTGTAGTCATTATATATATTTTAATGATGCTTATCGTTGTGATATTGATAATCAAAGAGTAAGCCCAAATGGTTATTGTTATCCTTTTAAAAGTTAAAGGAAAGACAAGTATAAAGTGATATCAAAATATCATTAATAAAGGTTGAATCAAAAGATAACGAAGATATTTTATGGAGTTATCTTTTGATTCCTATGTTAAAAAATAAAAGAGGATGGATGTTCTTGTTTATTATTTTCTGATCAATCATTATAATAAATATATATAGTGAAATATTAGTTTTAATAAAATAGTTAAGCAATATTGATAATAATATAGCTGTACAAGAATTCTTCTGTAATAAAAAATTATAGAAGATAAGGGCAGGGTGACAAAATGAATTTCTTTAATAAAAGCAAAATGAAATTAAGAAAACAGTTTTATGAGGATAAGATTGTTGCATATGATCAACAAGCTAATCTTTATAAACAAGAAATGAAATATTCTCAGGCATTACAATTGCATAAAAAATGCTATGAAATGGCATATGAGCTTTATGGGAAACATGCCATAGAAACTTTTATTTGTCTGAATAATTTAGGACGAACTTACGCAGATGTAGGAGATTATTCTCATGCATTGGATGCAGCTTTAGAAGTTTATAATCATTTAAAAGATATTTTAGATCATAGTCGTCCAGAATTTATTATTATTTGTTATAATCTTGGTTTATCATATCAGGATGTTTCTGATTATCAAAAATCATTAGAGATGTTTAAGCAATGTTATGAATTGTCTAAAACATATTATGGAATGAAAAATAGAGATACGTTACTGTATTTGTATAGTCTTGGGCTTGCCTACAATGATATTGGAGATTATCGAAAAGCATTTGATATCATTCAAGATACTTATCATATGCAAAAAAGTACTTTAGGTGAAACAGATATAGATACATTAAAAAGTTTTCATGAATTAGGTGTTATTGGTCATCAATTAGGATATAATCAGGAAGCTTTGCATATTTTAGAAGAATGTTATCGTATACTAAAAAGAGATTATGGAGATCAAAATAGTGAAACTTTATCTACTTACTCTGATTTAGGTAAACTTTATTTGGATATGAAAGAATATTCAAAAGCAAAAGAAGTTTTTTTTAAAGTCTATCAAATAAGAAAAGAGACTTTAGGAGAAACACATGTTCATACACTAATCACTTTAAGTGACTTATGTATCTTATACTATCGAATGGGTGAATATAAAAAAGGATTAGAGATAGCTGAAAAGGCTTATAGACAAATGAAAGAAGCCTACGGTGAAACATGTGTTCAGTGTTTAGATTTACTACAAAACTATATACGTTTTATGATTAAGAATCATGATATAGAAAAAGCAATTTATTATCAGGAAAAGTTATATCATCTTAAAGAAAAGAAATATGGGTATAAGGATTCAAAAACATTAGAAACACTTCATGATTTAAGTTATTTATATGATTTAAATAACCAATATTTAAAATCTATAGAATTAGAAGAAAAATGCTATGTTTTTAAAAAAAAGGTATTGGGTGAATCTCATATTGATACATTAAAAAGTTTAAATCAGCTCGCACAATTCAATAATGATGCAGGACATTATGAAAAAGCATTGCCATATTGTTTAAAAGCTTATGAATTAGAAAAAAAGATATTTGGTGAAAAAGATGAAACATTTATTCATACTTTAAGTATGTTAGCACAACTTTATCTTCAGTTAGCTAACTATGAAGAAGCATTAAATAAGTATGAAAAATGTTATACTTTACAAAAAGAAGTTTTTGGTGAGAACAGTGATGATGCTTTAGAATCTTTGATAAATATGTATGTGATCAATATTATGATTGCTAAAACAAAAGGGATAAAAGAAAATGAAAATCAAGCTTTTCAGCTTTATAATCAGATAGAAGAACATTTAAAAAATAAGGATTCTAGCCAGTTCTCTCAAATTATACAAATGATTTTGCCATTTATGTCTTCTATGTCACAAAATCAAAAACAATCTTCTCAAACGATTCATTTGTTAGAACAGTACTACGAGCAATTAAAACAGACAAAAGGATCACTTTATCCTGAAACGATAGATGTTTTACATATGAATGCTCAAGCTTATGATTCTTGTGATCCAATGAAAGCAAATCAGCTATATAATGAGGCCTATCAATCATATTGTCAGGTTTTAGGTTCTGAACATATTCATACACTTCTTTGTTTAGCACAATTAGCTTTGTCATATCATAAAATCAATGATTATAGTCATTTTGAAGTGTATGCCAAACGTTTTTTTAAAGATATGAAAAAACAAATCTATCAACATTGTTTATTAGATGAAAGTTCTTATAAAGAGTTTTTACAGTCTTTGATAATTTTAGTGCAGTTTTATCAATCATATTATTTTAATCAGGGAGGAAGTTTAGAAGATTATAGCTATATTGCTGTCTATAAGAATATTGTTCAAGATATTGAAATGTATAAATTTCAATTACAAAATATGCCTGCATATTACCAAAATGTAAATCAGTTGCGTGAATTGGAAAATCAGATAAAAAATGCAACTGAAGAAGATTTTGTGGATATAGAAAAGAAAAGAGGTTATGTACTTGAACATCTTGAATTTATAACTCAAAAATATCAACATCAATTATTTTTAGATATTGATTCTTCTATGATTCAACAAAAACTTAAAGGAAATGAAATTATTTTAGATTATTTTTTACTTCTTAATCAACAGTATGGATTAATTATGATTGGTAAAAATGTTTTTCAAAGTTTTATTGTTGAAAAAGAAAATCATTATGGATTAGATAAAGTTAAAAATCATTTAGATCATATCCAGCATATCTATATATGTCCGGATGGAGATTTATATCATGTTTCTTTTGAAAGATTCATTGATAAAGACATCAGTTATCTTTCTTCACCAAAAGGATTGTTTTATGAAGGAAATAGTCATACAAATCATGATATCATATCATTTGTATCACCAGATTTTAATGATTCATTAGATGATGATGGTTTTAATCAGTCAAGAGGTGAAGGAAAGAAATCATCACTTCCTGGTAGTCTCGTAGAAGGACATTATATTCAAAATATATTTCCAGATGCTAAAATTTATAGTGGGAAGAAAGCCAACGCAACTGCATTTTTAAATGTTAAGAGTCCATCTGTTTTGCATGTGTCTACACATGGAGAGTATCTGGAAAATGAACAGAATATCATGGAAAGAGGAAGATTATGTCTGGCAGGTTATAATCAGACAAATCATAAAGAAGAATATAAAAATGGTTATGTATCAGCGAATGATATTCAAAAAGATATGAATTTAAAGGATACAAACTTACTAGTATTATCAGCATGTTTAACTGCGAAAGGAGATGTATTGCCAGGAGAGGGTATCTATGGCTTAAGAAGAGCGTTTGAACTTGCCGGTGTGAAAACAATGTTGATTACAGTAGAAAAAATTAATGATCATAATGCTGCTATTTTTATGAAAATATTTTATCAAAAGTATCATGAAAATAATAATGTCTATCAGTCATTTCTGGAAACAAAGGAATACTTAAGAGATGATAGTCATGCTTTAAAAGAATTACAAATCTACGTCAATGAATTTCCAGAATATGTGTCAAATGTCTATCCAAAATCATATAGATTTATAAAACGACATTTGGAAAGCTATTTGCATTTATGTTTAGAAAAAGGATATCTTTTAAGAAATGAAAAAGATAAAGAAGACTGGAATGGTTTTATCATTCAAGGAAAAATAGAATAAGGAGTGAAATCAAATGATTACAAATATACGTATTAAAAAGATGAACAATGAAACAAGATTGAAAGCTTTAGCTAGTATTGTGTTTGATCATGTTTTTGTGATACATGATATAAAAGTTATTGAAGGAGACGATAAAACATTTATAGCTATGCCATCATTTCAGAAGAAAAATGGAGAATGGGTAGACGTCTGTCATCCTATCAATCAGGAATTTAGAACAGTATTGGAACAAATTCTATTAGCTTGTACAAAAAAAGTATATGAATCAGAAAATGATGTCATTAATTTTGTATCGCAATATGAAAATGTTCCATTATTAGAACAGGTACCAGATGATTTTGAAATTGAAAATGAAGTGAAATAAGGAATCCCAATAAAAATGGGATTTTTTATTTGTTTTTATCTTAATAAGTGAAAGGAGGGAAAAAGTTATGTGTAAAGTGAAATGTCAGGACTGTTCATTATGGTCAAGTGATAAAGTTTGTCAATATTGTGATCACTATTCATACTTTAGAGATGTATATCGTTGTGATATTGATGATAAAATTGTGACTCCAAATGGTTATTGTTATCGTTTTAAAGGTTAAAGGAGAGATGAAATGAAGAAAGTGAAATGTAGTGATTGTTTATTTTGGTCTGAGCATGGAAGATGTAAAGATTGTATAAATTCTTATTGTAAAGGAGGAAATTATTATTGCAGAATTGATGGTAAAAAAGTATCACCTTATGCGTATTGTAATGAACCATTTCCTTTTGTATAGAAAATGATAAGAAAAATGGGAATTTTTATATGTATTTATCTTAATAAGTGAAGGGAGGAAGAAAGTTATGTGTAAAGTGAAATATCAAGATTGTTTATTATCAGATAGTGATAAAGTCTGTCAGTATTGTACACGTTATGCATATTTTAGAGATGCTTATCGCTGTATTATTGATGATAAAAGAGTCGGTCCAAATCATTATTGTTCTCATTTTATGCCCAATGATTAACATGAAAAGTCATACATGATTATTTCATGAATGACAAAAATTCCTAAGTCTTTTTATAAAAAGGCTTAGGAATATCTCTCAAAATACACTTTTAAACAAATGGAGGTTGATAAAATGGATTTATATGACGAAATGAAACAAGCTCGAAAATATTATGCTGAAAAAAATTATGAAAATGCTTTAGAAATACTTCAACAATGTTTCGATTTTGTAAAACAGGAATATGAAAAAGGAGATAAAAGTGGATTAGATTTTCTTTTAAATGGAGATTCTTATGAGAAAAAAATGGATTATGAGAAAGCTTTAAGAATCAATAGAGAGGCCTATTCTTTATGTGGAATGATATGAGAGATTTAGAGTATTGTTACGATACGTATTTCAAAAAAAAGATAGAAGAGCAAGAAAAAGCTGAACAAGAATTAAAATTCTTGCTTAAACGCAGATGCGAGGAGGATTAACTTAATGGAACAAGTGATAATAAATGAGCAAGAACTTATTCAAGAATTAGTTGATGAATTAGCGAAGGAACAATCTATTTATTTAAGATATGTTGTTTTTAATACAGTCTTCTTAATGCTCATTTGTGTATATGCCATTTTTTATTAAAGGAGATCTTGAAGATGAATGAAGAAAGATATGAAGAAATCAAACGTATGGTTATAAAAAATGAAGAACTAGAACAAAATGCATTGATTCAATATTTATTAGAGAGTATTGATAATATGGCAAATCGACAGTTAACACAGGTGGCTTTTCTCGTTATAGAGATTATTGGATTGTTATTAGTTATCATTTGGAAGTTATTATAAAATATTTTGAGATTTCATAAGATAAAGTGGCATAATTTCTTCTCAAAATGATTAACAAGTTATGTCACTTTTTCTGATTATATCGTATTTTATTTGATGATATGCTAAAATATTTTATAGTATATAAGGAGGTGAAAGGGCATTTATAGTATGTATAAATGTCATAAATCATGAAGCAAAAAGACAACAAGAGAATTCAAAAAAAACAAGAGGAACCCATTGGTTTATTTTATATAAAACCTTTATTGAATTCAGATTATGATATTGATGAAATCGTTATTAATCCTAAGCAGATCGAAGAAGATATTCAAAAGACTATAGAATATATAGAGTGGGCTTTAGAAAATCAGAATGCAAGTTATTTTGATGACCCAGTGCATATCAAAGAGTTCTTTGAAAACTTTATTCGTTTATTTTACTTAAGAAATGAATTGTCTCCTTATCTTGTTTGCATTAATCAAAAAGAATATGTCAATATTTTTCAAAAAGGAGGGTGTTTTTGTATAACACCTGAAGCCTTTGTCAAATTTCCAAAAGAACATAAGTTTAATCGTTTATTAGACGATCAATGTCAAATCTTTATACCAAAACAGGTAGAATTAAATGTTAATCCCAATCCCCCTGTTGATGAGGAAAATAAAGAAGAAACTAAAAAAAATCCAAAACTTCCTTTTCATTTATTAAGAAAAATGGTCTTTGCAGATTTTCCTCGTGATATCAAAATAGATAAAACAATGACATTTGAAGAATATATTCATAAAATTGGTTTGATTTCTATCGCTCAGTTAGAAGAAGACTTTGATCAAATGATAACCTACCAATCTGATTTAAAATTGAAGTATTATTCGTTAGTGAAAATTAGAGATACGCCAGGATCAAAAAATCATATTTATAAAAACGATACAGCCTTTTTAAATGCAGTGACCCCTTATATTACAAACTGTCCTTTATATACTTCTAAACGTGCAACAGATCGTTCAAAAAAATATCTTGTTTTTCAATCTTATGGACATCTGAGTGCAAAACAGGTTTATGAATATTTTTATCAGCTGTACTTGTATATCTTCCGTGTATTTTACATAAAAATCATATATCAATGTCGATTGAATAGATCATTTCAATCAAAACTTGATTATTTACCTGAAAACCTTATTCAAGAAATGTCATTGGGTTATGGGTATGATTTGTATCTTGATTATGATTCAAGACATTGGAAAGGTGAGAAGAAAAAAGCTGCATCGAAATTCAATCAATCATTAACTGCTTTTGTGAATACATCATTTTATTATTGTATACGTAATAAAAAATTAAAAATCGAACATGATGAAGAAAAAAATAATACAATGGTATCAGATGAAGATCATGATGAAGGTGATGTCAAGTATAGTGATTTTCAAGGTGGAGATTTAGAATATAGTGAATCTTCTGCTGGCAATTTACAAAATATTGAAAATCAATTCAGTGACAATAAAAATATTACAGTTAATGATGTAGGAAATTTTGAACAGATAACAGGTTCAAAGAAATCTAAAAATCAATGGGATGATAACTTGAAAGACTTTTTTGCAAGCAAAGGTATCAAATCAAAATATGTTATGCAGTTATATAAAGAATATGCTGGTTTTGTAAAGAAACATTTACATCTCATCAAACAAAGTGAGGAAGATCATTTACAAAATATTCCTTTTTCATTTGAAAATCATTATTTAAAAACATTGAGTTTTATGAATAAATCTATTATCGAAAAAATGGAAGGAAAAGATATTGAGAGTTTAGATGCCATGAATAGTTATTATATGTTGACATTCATACATGATTTTTATGAAGAGTTGACTTCTCAAAAATATTGTCAATTAAAAAGTGAATATGAAACGATAAAAGATAAAAGTCAGAAAAAAGAAAAAAAGATGGAAATCATACGTGTTTTAAAAGGTCAGTTATGGCATTTGAATTATCTGATTTATTGTATAAAACTTGTGAATATAGGAAATCATGATGACGAAAGAAAACTCACACAAAAAGCTTTTAAAGAACTTATTCAAGAGAAATTAAAACAGGCACCAAGCAAAGAAGAATATATACGTCAATTATATAGCTATACTTTTCATTATTTAAAGTATAATTATGTGCCAATGCTTGATGAAAGTCCGTATTTTAAAGATGTATGGGATGAAAAGATAAAATCAAATATTGAAGATTATCTAGATATATTACAGCAAGATATTCAATCATTTTATAATGACAAAGATCTATATAAATTAGCTTTTGGTAATTCAGATACACCACATAATATCAGTCGTTTTATTTTTCATGTTTATCAAATAAAAAATATTTATATGGATATATTGGTAAGTAATCATTGGTTAAAAGTTATTGAAAATATTAATATGGAGGTGGAGAAAAATGAAGCAGACATTAACGCTTGAAGATATTGATGATTATGTCAAAGCTTTGACGGCTTTTTTACCAACCCCTGATCAAAGACAAATGATTGAAGAATATGCTTCAATTATTGAAAAAAATCCTCAATATCAAATCGTTGTACAAAGAGAATTGAATCTTATAGGAGTTCCTGACGCTTTCTTAAAACCACAGACTATTTGTATAAGTGATATTATTGAAAATAAATTAGAGAAATTAAAAATAATGGTTCAGGATCAGATAGAAAAGACGTTTTATGTTTCAACCTATAGAATGTCATTTGCTAGAGGAGAAGATGTTGATCTCAATCAAATTGGGATAGGTTATCAGGATCATGAATTAGATTTATATGTCCATCCTTCACTTCTTGATTCTTATTCGTTTATGCTTGTTAAGGATAATCAGAAGGTTTTACCAGATGAAATCATTGAAGAAGGTGGAGAAGGATATATTATATTTAATAATATTGATGAAGATGATGAATTTGAGCTGATTATAGTGAAGAAAGGAATTTGATATGGAAGAGATATTACAAGTTGTGGAACGTTATAAGGAAGTTATCCATACACAAAAGAAAGAAGACTTTTATGCATTATGGGCAAAGCGTGATGATTGCACCATGATTTCAGTGGCTCAGGTCTTTTGTGGTGTTGAAAGTATTTATCAGGATTTTTTAATAGATAGAATTCAAAAGAAGTATCTGGATATTGAACTTTTGACTCAAAATATAACAGTTCATCACATTCATGAAACGATGGCCATTGTGATTTTTGAATATCAGACAAAGTGTCTACTCAGAGAAACACAGGAAGCTTATGGCATTCAAGGCATAGAAACACAAGTCATGATCAAAGAAAATCAACAATGGAAATTATTACATGTTCATTATTCTAAAGCTTAAAAAAGGATATATTTTTATGAAATATGTGATAATGATATAGAATTGAAAAATTTATAGGATAGTCATAGAAATGGAAACAATACATGTGCGATGCTCATATTTATGAACAACACACATGTTTTTTTTATGAAATAGAATATAGTGACTTTTTAATTCGAAAATGAAAAATCATTTATTCTTATTTTGAGTAGATAGTGACTTTCTTTATATGATGAAATTCTAATGTTTAATGTAAAAAATACTGTTTATAAGCGACTAAAATATGTTGAATGATTGAAATTGAAAAGGCTTTTTTTATAAAGAAAAAAAATAATAAAAATAAGACAAATTTTATTATTTTTCACAAAGTATAGTTTTGCTTGAAATGTTAAAAAAATAGGAGTAAACTATGTGAGAATAAAATGATTAAAGTGAGGAGGGATTATTTTGGACAAAATTATTGATGATATTGTTTCAATAGATTTAGAGTGTTCAAAAAGGGTTGAAGAAGCTAAAAAGAAAAAGCAAGATGTTCAAGCCAATATGAATGCGAAAAAGAAAGAAATCTATGATTCTTTTGTGAAGGAATATCAAGTCAAAGTTGATGCACATAAGAAAGAATTAGAAGCAAAGATTCAAGAAACAAAAGTCAAAAATGAACAAGAGTACAAAGAATCACTGAATCAGCTCTCTAGTCTTTACGAAAAGAATAAAGATGAGTGGGTTTCTACCATTGTTAATCGTTGTAAAGAAATATAGAGAAGAGGTGAGCGTATGAGTTCTTTTTCATCAAATGCGATTCTTGCGAAAGCACGTTCTATGTATTCACGTAGACTGACTCAGCAAAATTATGATGAGCTTTTGAAAAGAAGAAGCATTAATGATTTAGTTGCTTATTTGAAAAGTGAGACAGCTTATAGTGGTATATTAGCTGATTTAAAAGAAGTGAATGTTCATCGTGGTCAGTTAGAAACTTTATTAAATAAAGAAATTTTCTTAAGACTGGATCGTTTGATGAGATTTTCTTCAAAAAAGGAATTAGAATTTTATCGCTTAGGTGTTATGGAATTAGAAATTCAATTGATTTTAACAAAAGCAAGATTGATTGTTTCTGATTATTACACAGGTTATGAGATTGAAATTCCTGATTATTTGAATAAATATGCGAGCTTTGATTTATATGGTTTACTAGCTCTTAATGATTATGATAGTTTGTTGTTGCTGTTAAAAGGAACAAAGTATTATCAACCATTATTGAAATATAAACCTAAAGAAGATGAAAGATTTGATTCCAATATGTTAGAGTTGGAATTAAAGCATATTTATTATGCGGAGTATGTTGATGTCGTTAATAAGCTGTATAAAGGAAAAAAACGTAAAGATTTATTAACAATGATCAATACATCTATAGAGTTACAGAATATTACAAAGATATATCGTCTAAAGAAATACTTTAATGCAACACCAGATCAAATTAGAGAAACACTATTTATGGAATATAGCCGTATTCCAAAAAGTGTAATGTTTGAACTCATTGAAACAAAGGATGCCAGCGAATTTTTGAAAAAATTAGCTGAGTCACCTTATAAGCTTTATATTGATGATCATGAATTTGTATATATTGAATATTATACAGAAAAGATCAGATACAATTTAGCAAGACGTTTTATGAGATTTTCAACAGATAGTGCATTGGTTTACATGACATATAAAATTGTATTTCAAATAGAAATTGATAATCTTAAACATATTATTGAAGGTTTAAGATATGGAGAAGCACCAAGTCAGATTGAGACGATGCTGATCTATTAGGGGGACAAGATATGGCTATAGAAGAAATGATATTGTTAAATATGACATTTGATCGTACTGAACTCGATCAAGTCTTATTTACATTAAAAGATTCCAAGTACTTTTATCCTCAGCCTGCTTCAAAGATTGTCAATAATGTCAAAGGGGTACATGCATTAGCAGAAGATAATGCTTATACAAAATTATTGGATCGTTTGATTCAGGTTGCATCTGATATGAAGTTGGATTTGAGTAATGATTTAGCTTATGATAGAACACTTCAGTTTGATCGTACAAATGCTTACTTAAGTGATTTAGAAGCTGAAATCAAGAAAATCAAAGATGTTCAAGATCAGTTGATTGAAGAAAAAGATGAGAACGAAAAAACACTGGAAATTTTAAAGAGACTAACATTAAGTAATGTTAATCTTGATCAGTTATTGGATTGCCAATATGTCAAAGTGAGATTTGGACGTTTTCATAGACAAAATCTTGATAGAATTCAATATTATGAAGGACGACCATTTATCTTTAATAAATTAGGTGAAGATCGTCATTATGTATATTGTTGTTATATAGTAACAAACAATTTGTTGTTAGAAATCGACAATATTTTTAAAGCGTTAGGATTTGAAGAAATAGTACTTCCTTCATTTGTACATGGAAAGATTGATGATGCAAAGAAGGAATTAGAAGACGAAGTTCATGCTATGGAAGAATACATTCTACGCATGGATCAGAAAATGACAATTTTAAGAGAAACACATAAAGTTGATTTGTTGAAATTATATTCAACAGCATTATTCTTACAAAGAATAGAATCATTTAAAGTCTTTGTTGTGGATTATCAAAGCAAATGTGCCATTTATGGATTTATTCCTAAGCGTATGGTCACAGAATTTAAAGATATGTTAAAGTCTTTAAAAACTGTTGAATATCAGGAATTACCTGCTGATATTTTAGATCATCAGGAAATTATCGCGCCAACTGTTGTGCATAATGCAAAAATTGTCAAACCGTTTGAAGTGCTTAGTAAAGTGAAACAATCAGATATGATTGATACCACAATTGCTATTGCAGCACTTTATTATGTTGTCTTTATTATCTTTTTGGGGGACTTAGGAGTTGGAGCAGTCTTAGCATTGCTTGGACTTCTTATGAGAAAGAAAAAAATGGGTCAATTATTTCTTTCGCTTGGTATAGCAGCACTGCTAGGTGGGTTCATATATGGAGATGTTTTCTATACATTTCATCTTTACCCAGCAATAGCATTACCACTATCAACAGTTTATAAATTAATTGATGGTATACTTCTTTTGATTGCTGGAACATTTACAATTGGTGCATTTAAGAAAATGTATCTTCAAAGTTCAGCAGTTGAAAAAGTCCTTTCCATGAAAGGTATTTGTGGTCTGATTATTGTTTATGCGATTTTGGTTTATTTTGGTTGTGTTTATGAAGCACATCTCAATGTACCAATCATGCCATTTGCTATTGTGATTGTTGCTTGCCTTGTGTTTGTTTTGGCAAAATCAATTTTAAAAAAGAAAGCAGGATAAGGAAGGGAGAAATATATGGCAATAGCAAAATTAAAGCTTCTGGAAATTGAATTTCCAGCACAGCAATATGATGCTGTTTTATTAAAGCTGATTAACCTTGATAATTTTCATCCCGAACCAGCTTCGAAATTTGCCGATTCAGTCCAAGGGTTATCAGTTTTAAATCGTGAAAATCCTTATGCTGATTTAATCGCAAGAATGGAAGAAGCAGGGGAGAAATATCATCTTCAATTAAAATGTGATGATGTGGATAATGTACGTATGAATATTATCCAGGCAGATACATTCTTCTGTAATGTATTAGAAAAAGCATCACAAATTGAAAAAGTTAAAGAAGATTTATTAAACATGATTCAAGAGAATGAGGCAACAATTGCTCAATTAGAGCATATGATTGATGCCAATATTGATTTTGATAGATTATTCTCTTGTAAATATTTACAGATTCGTTTTGGACGTTTACCAACTGTGAATTTAGATAAGTTGAAATATTATGGAGAACAGAAATTCTTATTTAAAGTTTTACATAAAGGAACAAAAGAAACTTATTGTAGTTATATTTCAACAGCTGATCATGCGCCTGAAATTGATAACATCTTCTCTTCATTATATTTTGAACGTATTCATATTCCAGAATTCGTTCATGGAAAACCTAATGAAGCCTTAGAGGTCTTAAAAGAAGAAGATGAAACAGCAAAACAATATATTCAAGTTCTTGATCAAAGAATTGAGAATTTATTCAATGAAAATATTGATGAAATGAATCATATTTATTCGATTTCAAAAAAATTGAATGAAACATATGATGCTCAAAAATACGTTGTCGTTTTTGGTAAAAATGCTGCAGTTTATGGATTCGCTGAAGAAAAAGATGCAAAACAGATTAAAGCAGATTTTGAAAAATTAGATGACGTTGAAGTGGATATTGGTCCAGCAATGGGCGATTCACGTTTGACACCACCTACAAAACTTAAGAACAACTGGTTCTCTAGACCATTTAGAATGTTCGTAGAAATGTATGGTGTGCCATCTTATACAGATTTTGATCCAACAAATTTAGTTGCCATTACTTACACATTCCTATTTGGTATGATGTTTGGTGATGTTGGACAAGGGATTGTTTTATCATTAGTTGGATACTTCTTCTACAAATGGAAAGGTATGCAATTAGGTGCAGTCGGAATGCGTTTAGGTATTTCAAGTACAATCTTTGGATTTGTCTTTGGTTCTATCTTTGGTAGTGAAGCATTGTTTGAACACTTTATGGAACCAATGTTCTTACCAATGGAATCAGAAAATACAATGACATTATTAATGGCTGCCATCGCGACAGGGGTTGTCTTAATCATTATTTCTATCGCATTCAATATTTTCTTAAATCTTAAGAAGAAACATTGGGGAGAAATGTTATTCTCACAAAATGGTGTTGCTGGACTTGTGTTCTATGTTTCAGTTTTATTATTAGTTGCGAATATGCTTGTTGGATTACATTTACCATTAGGTGGTCCACTTTACATCGCATTATTAATTGCAATGCCAGTCGTGATGATCTTCTTAAAAGAACCATTATGTCATAAACTTGAAGGAGAAAAGATGTTCCCACATGGTTTTGGAGCATTCTTTACAGAAGCCTTCTTTGAATTATTTGAAGTTATGTTAACATTTATTGCCAATACAATGTCATTCTTACGTGTTGGTGGATTCGTTTTATCACATGCCGGAATGATGATGGTTGTTTATACATTGGCTGAAATGGTTGCCGGAGGACCTGGAATTATTAATTTTGGATATATTTTAGTTGCCATCATTGGAAATATCTTTGTTATGTGTCTAGAAGGTATGATTGTTGGTATCCAGGTTTTACGTTTAGAGTTCTATGAAATGTTCTCACGTTACTATGAAGGAAAAGGAACACCTTTTCAATCAATTAAAGAAAAATAAAAAAGAAATATTTGGAGGAAAAGAATTATGAATTTAGTTATGTTTATTTTACCTGCTATTGCTGTTGTTTTATTATCTTTACCATTAGTGAAAATGTTTACTTCTAAAGTCAGCAAAGAAAGCGCAAAATGGCGTTTAATGACTCATGTTGGAGGATTCTTTGGAGCTGTTGCTTTAACTTTATGTTTATCAATGGGATCTGCATTTGCCGCTGATGCTGCTTCTATCACTGGAACTTTAGCTCAAGGTTTAGGATTCATCGCTGCTGCTTTAGCTACTGGATGTTCTGCATTAGGTGCAGGTATTGCCGTTGCCGCTGCTGCTCCTGCAGCTATTGGAGCTTTCTCTGAAAATGATAACAACTTCGGTAAAGCATTGATTTTCGTTGCCTTAGGTGAAGGGGTTGCTATTTACGGATTATTAATTTCAATCTTAATTATCAACGCTTTATAATTTTTTATAAGAAAGGTCTGATTATATGAAATTTTTCTTAATCAGCGATAATATTGATACATTAATGGGACTAAGACTTGTAGGCATTGAAGGGGTCGTTGTGCATACGAGAAAAGATTTTCTTGAAGTCTTACAATCAAAAATGAAAGACTCATCTATTGCGATTATCCTTGTGACTACAAAATTAGTTGATATGTGTCCAGATATTATATCTGAGATTAAATTAAAACAACAAAAACCACTCATTACAGAAATACCTGACCGTCATGGAAATTCAAAAATTGGTGAAACAATTGACGGTTATGTATCTGAAGCTATTGGAGTGAAATTATAGGAGAGATAGATTATGCAAAATATTGATCAAGTATTTCTCTATATGAAAGATGAAATTGAAAGACAGGCAAAAAGCGAAGAACAGGCAATTTTAAATGAAGTCAAAGCTCTTGAAGATGAAGCTTATGAATCTATGAAAGTTGAAGCTAAAAAAGATGCTGATTTAAAATTGAAACAGGAAGAAGAAGAAATGAGTTCTAACGCTTCTGCTGAAATTTCTGAAAGTCATATTGAAAGAACAAAGAAATTAATTGAAAAAAGAGATGAATATGTCAAAAATATCTTTGATAAAGCACGTGAAGAATTAAAAGCTTTTGTGAAAAGTGATGATTATTTACCTTTTATGGAAGCAAAAATCAAGAAAGTTGCTGATGATTTTAAAGATCAGCAATCTACAATGTATGTTTCACAAGATGATTTGGCTATCAAAGCTGATTTAATCAAAGCTTTTGGATCAGATATTGATGTTCAAGCAAGTGATGACATTACAATTGGTGGATTTATTCTTGAAAATAAAGCATCATCTTTAGTTGTTGATGAAACATTAGATTTTGCTTTAAATAATCAAAAAGAATGGTTTAATAAAAATTCTGGATTAATTATTAGATAGAAACGGGAGGTATGAGTGTGAATGAAAATGTAATTTATTCAATCAATGGTCCCGTTGTTACAGTGAAAGATACAGATGCCTTTTCTATGTTGGAAATGGTATATGTTGGTAATGCGAGATTGATTGGAGAAGTTATTTCCATCAAGAAAGAATTAACAACAATTCAGGTTTATGAAACAACAACAGGATTAAAACCAGGAGAACCAGTTTATGGAACAGGACAACCTATTTCTGTAACTTTAGGCCCTGGTATCTTAAGAAATATTTTTGATGGTATCGAAAGACCACTAGAAGAAATTGCCAAAGAATCTGGTGCGTTTATTCCAACAGGTAGCCATGTTGACCCATTAGATAAAAATAAATTATGGGATGTCACAATGGTAGCAAAAGTTGGAGATCAGGTTAAAGGGGGAGACATTTATGCCACTATCCCTGAAACTGATCTGATTACTCATAAATGTATGGTTTCTCCATATACAAGTGGAAAAGTCATTGAAGTTGCTCCATCTGGTCAATATAAAATTGATGATGTTGTGATGAAAATTGAAACTGATGAAGGTCAAGTTGTGGAATGTACATTAACACAAAAATGGCCAATCAAACAGGCGAGACCAGTTTCAAAACGTTTACCAATTTCTATGCCACTTGTGACTGGGCAACGTGTTATTGATACATTGTTCCCAATTGCTAAGGGTGGAACAGCTGCGATTCCTGGAGGATTCGGTACTGGAAAAACAATGACTCAGCACCAGTTAGCAAAATGGTGCGATGCTGATATTATCGTTTATGTTGGTTGTGGAGAACGTGGTAACGAAATGACTCAGGTT
Organism: Massilimicrobiota sp. mt181; assembly: GCF_055420065.1. Taxonomy (NCBI): domain Bacteria; kingdom Bacillati; phylum Bacillota; class Erysipelotrichia; order Erysipelotrichales; family Erysipelotrichaceae; genus Massiliimicrobium; species Massilimicrobiota sp. mt181. The sequence continues at coordinate 75,781 of NZ_JBVAYN010000002.1, read as the reverse complement.
CTTGAAGAATTTAGAGAATTGATTGACCCTAAATCTAACAAACCATTAACTGATAGAACTGTATTGATTGCCAATACATCTAACATGCCAGTAGCAGCTCGTGAAGCTTCTATTTATACAGGAGTCACACTTGCTGAATATTATCGTGATATGGGATATCATGTTGCTATCATGGCAGATTCAACTTCTCGTTGGGCAGAAGCGTTACGTGAAATTTCTGGACGTTTGGAAGAAATGCCTGCTGAAGAAGGATTCCCAGCATACTTACCATCACGTTTATCACAATTCTATGAACGTGCTGGATATATGAATAACTTAAATGGAACAAAAGGTTCAGTCACAATTATCGGTGCCGTATCACCACAAGGTTCTGACTTCTCTGAACCAGTAACTCAAAATACAAAACGTTTCGTGCGTACATTCTGGGCATTGGATAAAGCCTTGGCTTATGCCCGTCACTATTTTGCGATTAACTGGAATCAAAGCTATAGTGAATACATCCCTGATCTTGAAAGATGGTTCAATAAAAATGTTGATCCAAAATTCTTAAGAGATCGTCAGGAATTACAAAGTATTTTAGCTGAAGAAACAAAATTAAATGAAATTGTCAAATTGATGGGTTCTGATGTTTTACCAGATGATCAGAAATTAGTCATTGAAGTTGCAAAATTAGTACGTGTTGGTTACTTACAACAAAATGCATTCCATCCAGATGATACTTATGTACCACTTGAAAAACAGTTAAAGATGATGGAAGTTATCTTATACTTATATAAACGTGGAAGAGAAGTTGTTAATGCTGGAAAACCAATTCGTTTAATTTTGGAAACTGGTATTTTTGATAGAGTTGTCAAAATGAAATATGATGTTCCTAACAATAATTTGGCTTTATTTGATGATTATTATAAAGAAATTGATGAAGCAGTTGCATCTATTGACTAAAGGAGGAAAAGGTTATGAGTCTACAATATGTAGGGTTGAGCGAAATTAATGGTTCATTAGTCGTATTAGATCATGTTAAGGATGCTTCATATGACGAAATGGTCGAATTGCAATTAAAAGATGGTTCAACTCGTTTAGGACGTATTGTCCAGATTGAAGGAGAAAAAGTTGTTGTTCAGGTATTTGAAGGAACAAACTCTTTATCTCTAGCTAATACAAAAACAAGATTACTAGGACATCCAATGGAACTTCCTGTTTCTAAGGAAATCTTAGGACGTGTCTTCTCTGGAGCAGGAAAACCAATTGATGGATTAGGAGAAATCTATGCAGAAAAATCTATGGATATCAATGGACAGCCATTAAATCCAGTTGCCCGTGTTTATCCAAGAAACTATATTAACACTGGTATCTCATCTATCGACTGTTTAACAACTTTGATTCGTGGACAGAAATTACCAATTTTCTCAGGTTCAGGTTTACCACATAACCAATTAGCTGTCCAAATCGTTAAACAAGCTAAAGTTAAAGATGATGATGGTAGTGGATTCGCAGTTGTCTTTGCAGCAATGGGTGTTACAAATGACGTTGCTGAATACTTCAGACGTTCTTTTGAAGAAGCTGGCGTTATGCAAAGAGTTGTTATGTTCTTGAATTTGTCTAATGACCCAATCATTGAACGTACATTAACACCACGTTGTGCTTTAACAGCTGCTGAATACTTAGCTTATGAACATGATATGCATGTATTAGTTATCTATACTGATGTCACTTCTTATTGTGAAGCTTTACGTGAATTCTCTTCAAGTAAAGGAGAAATTCCTGGACGTAAAGGTTATCCAGGATACTTATATTCTGACTTAGCTTCATTATATGAAAGAGCTGGTATTTCTAAATCAGCCAAAGGATCAGTGACTCAGATTCCAATTTTAACAATGCCTAACAATGATATTACACACCCAGTTCCTGACTTAACTGGATATATCACAGAAGGACAAATCACACTTGATTCTGAATTGAATTCAATGGGTATTTATCCACCTGTCAGTGTATTACCATCACTTTCACGTTTGATGAAAGATGGTATTGGTGAAGGATATACAAGAAAGGATCACTCAGATGTATCTAATCAGTTATTTGCAGCTTATGCTCATGTTCAAGATGTTAAATCATTAACATCAGTTATCGGTGAAGATGAATTATCTCCAGTAGATAAAAAATATATGGAATTTGGACGTTTATTTGAACAACATTTCCTTAACCAAGGTTTCAATACAAACAGATCTATTGAGGAAACATTAGATTTAGGATGGACATTATTATCAGTTCTTCCTAAAAATGAATTGGATCGTATTGATAATGCGGTGTTAGAACAATTCTATGATCATGAAAAGGCAGTAGCTCAATTTGATCTTCAAGAAGATACAATGATCAAAGAGTTACAACAGGCAGTGGATAATGGCTAATCAGGTCTTTCCAACAAAAGGAAATTTGATTGCTACCAAAAAGTCATTGGAACTCGCTTATTTGGGTTATGACTTAATGGATAAAAAAAGAAATGTTCTCATCAAGGAAATGATGAATTTATTAGATGATGTGAAATTGATCAGAGATGATATTACAGATTCTTATCAAAAAGCTTATTATGCACTTCAGGAAGCCAATATGTCACTTGGTATTATCAGTGATATTGTTGAAGCCGTTCCTATTGATGAAGGATTAAGTGTCACTTATCGAAGTGTTATGGGAGTGGAGATTCCAAAGGTCAGCTATGAAAAAACACCACTTCGTTTAGGATATGGTTTTGAAAGAGCAAACTCTAAAGTGGATTATGCATATAGATGTTTCTATCATGTGAAAGAATTAACTGTCAAACTGGCTGAAATAGAAAACGCTGTTTATCGTTTGGCTAACGCTATTCGTAAAACACAAAAACGTGCGAATGCCTTACAAAACATTTCGATTCCAGAATTTGAAAGAACAGTGAAATTCATTAGTGAATCTTTGGATGAAAAAGATCGTGAAGAATTCTCTCGTCAAAAAGTCATCAAAACACAAAAGAATAAACAAGAAGCCTTAAAACAAGAACAGGATCGTTAAGATCTTGTTCTTTTTTTGTAGAATGATTTATGAAAAATTAAGAATTTATTAAGAAAATATTGTGATGCAAAAAGTATACTGATAAATAGGAGATGATGAAAATGAAAAACAAAGTGATGATGACAATCATTTTTCTATTAAGTTTATCAACGATATTTATGAATTGGTTTGGAGATACACGTACAGATATTGTTGTGTCAGGTCTGATTCTTTTAAATAATCCTATTGCTGTCACATGTATTTTCATAACACTAGCAGGTATATGGCTTCGTTTTGGAGAGAATGCCTATAAATTGACTTATATTGGACTTATTGGTATTGCAGCGATGGAAATATATGAATTTTTTACATGGCATATTTTTACTGTATCAGGAGCTTTCGATTTGCGTCTGAGTTTAGATTTGTGTTATCCTGAATTCTATATAGCTGTGATATGCATGTTTTTAACATTTTTCATTTTTAGATACTATTTTCAGGAAATAGATTTGACAAATGCAAAAGAATTTATATGATAGATAAAAAGGGGAGTGATGATTTTGGAAAAGAGAAAATATAAGACTTTATTAAAGAATGTTCTACAATTTGAAATTATCTATAAAATCATGATTCTCTTTTTCTTTAGTCCGTTACTCAGATGGATTTTAAAGCAATATTTACAGCATTCTTCTGTAGGTATTGCCTTTAATCAAAATATCATACAAGTTTTTCTTTCAATACCCGGTATCATTGTTTTATTGATTTTATCATTAAGCATGATGCTTTTGGTTTATTATAATCTTTATGTTGTTGTGCAGTTGATTACATTAGAATATCAGCAACGTTCTTACTCATTAAAAGAAGTGGTTTTAAAAAGTTTTCAATCCCTTCAATATATTCACAAGCCTTCATTTATTTTAAGTGGTCTTTATATGATTTTATTATTACCTCTCGTTCATGTTGGCTTTTTAAATAATTATATCCCAAGATGGGATATTCCCACTTTTATTTTTAGTGAACTACAATTAACATTGAGTGGACAATGTCTGATTTTTCTTATTTATTTGCTTTACTATGGACTTTTTATTGTGACTTTATTTGTTCCTTTTTATTTGTTTTTTGAACGTATTTCATTTCCATCAGCAGTGAAAAAAAGCTATCATTTGATAAAACAAATTAATTGGAAACAAAAAATTTATATTCTTTTATGCATTGGTTTATGGGTAGGCGTAGAGACAGCTATTATGAATGTTTTGCCTTATCCATTGCTTCATAATCGTGATTTTAATTTTTATTTTATCAAATATTTCATTCATTTTGTTTCATTTCGATATAGTGTCTTTCAATATATCATGATTTATCTGATATCTACAGTTGCGATGATTTTCTTTATTCGCTATTTCGTTATTATGTTTTGTCAGTATGAAAAACGTATTGTCACGATTCAGGATATGACGATAGATACAACAAGACTCAGACAATTCTTATCACATTTTAAGCAAGGCTCATTTACGTCTATTGAAAAAATAAAAAATACAATTTTTCATCATCAATGGTATCAGAAATATAAAAAATATATTGGTATTGTAGGAGTCGTTTGCCTCGTTATTGTGAGTATTATTTATTTGTATCAGGATTCCAGAATTCACTATCCTTGGAGTATAGGACATAGGGGATCTGGCTATGCTATTGAAAATACTTATGAAGCCGTTAAAAATGCAGATCAGTGTGGTGCAGACTTTGCTGAAATTGATATTCAGCTTTCTCAAGATGGAATACCTGTTGTTTATCATGATCATACAATGTCAAGATTATCGGACTCTTTGGCAGCTGTTTCTGATTTAACGGCTCAGGAATTTGAAGATATAACATTAAAAGATCAGCAAATGACAGCGAGTCCTATTACATTAGAACATCTGATTGAAAAAATGCAGCAGGAACAAATGAATATACGTCTTTTGATTGAATTAAAACCAACTCAAGATAATTATCAGCAATTGGTTGAATCAATGGTTGAAATCATCAATCGTTATCATTTTTCAAATCAGGCAATTTTTATGTCATTGCATTATGACAGTGTAGAATATTTGCATCAATTGTATCCTCATTGGTGGATTGGCTATTGTATTTATGGAAGTATTGGAGACATTGATGATAGTATATGGGATATGAATATAGATTTTTTGGCAATTGAAGAAAATCGTGCCAGTACATCACTGATTCAAAAGGCGACTTCACAGATGCTTCCTATCTATGTATGGACAGTTAATGATACCAAGAAAATGCGTCAGTATTTAGAGATGGGAGTGAGTGGATTAATTACTAACTATCCTGATCTAGCAAGACAAGAAATTGATGAATATATGCAAAAATATCCTTATGCTTATTATTCAAAACGCATTCTATCTTCTGATAGGATGCGTTTTGAAATGTTGTGAAGAGATTTTTAAAATTCTAATTGGATATGATAAATTTTTCCCCATAAATAAATCTGATAAAAATAAGCCATTAATTGTGGACCCATCATCAGTTGACCAAACCATGGGACTGTAAAACTTTGACCATGTGTATCAATGAATGTCTGTAGTTTTTTTCTATCAAAGAATTGGAAAAGAATATTAGAAGAATCTTTTAAAGATTCTTTTAATTTATCTTCAATGAGTTGTGAATAAAGAGGTGAATGGGTTTTAGGATAAGGATTCTTTTTACGATGACTGATTTCTGATGGTAAAAAGTCTGCAAAAGCTTGACGTAAGATACCTTTTTCTTCACCATTGACAAACATATATTCTGTTGGCATATTATAAAGATATTGAAGTATTTTTGTTGAAGCAAATGGAACACGCACTTCTAAAGAAGCACGCATTGTTTGACTGTCGGCACGAGTTAAAAGTGTTTGCATAAACCATTGTGTATTTAAATAAATCATTTGTTTTTTAGGCTGATCTGTTGGAATTTCCTGAAGGCTTTTTGTATAACGATCAATGATATAATCTTTTAGTTGTAGTTTTTTGACTTTCTCATTAAACATATCCAGTTTTTTATCTAAGTCTCGCATCCAAGGAAAATAGGGCTGCTGATAGAGTTCTTTTTTATAGAACCATGGATAACCACCAAAGATTTCATCAGCACATTCACCAGAAAGTGTTAACTTATGCTGGTTAGAAATCTCTTTTGCAAATAACAAAAAGCTTGCATCAATATCAGCCATTCCTGGCATGTCTCTAGCAATCAATGCCTCTTTTAATGCATCAACAAGATCACTTTGTTTTAAAATAACGGATTGATGATGTGTTTTGTAACGACTTGTCATTTTTTGAATATAATCATCATCCATGGTTGTCTGATAATCATAGGCTTGAAAATATTTATCCTGGTCTTCATAAGTAATACTGTAAGTTGCCAGTGGACGAATATATTGAGAAGTGATGGCAGTAATGATACTGGAATCTAAACCACCCGATAACATACAGGAAAGAGGTACATCACTTAATAATTGATGTTGAATACTTTCAATAACGAGATGTCTGACATGGGCGATGGTATCAGGTAGATTTTCATCATGTTTTTCATCATGAAGTTTCCAATAACATTGGGTATGAATGTCTTTTTGAAAATAAAGGAAGTATCCGGGTCTTAATGAGTAGATATTTTTATAAACTGTTAAACCTGGTGTTAAGCTTGGCCCTAATCCAAGTAATTCTTTGACACCCTGTTCATCCACAGCAGCTTCTCCCAGATAACTCAATAGACTTTTGATTTCACTAGCGATCAATAAAGTGCCATCTTTTAATGTATAGTAAAGTGGTTTGACACCTAAAGGATCCCTTGCCGCAAAAAGTTTTTCTCCATCATCAATCACAAATGCAAAGATGCCTTCTAATAAGTCCAGACAATTTTCCTGATATTCAATATAAGCAGCCAATACCACTTCACTATCACTGGTTGTCTGAAAAGAATAACCAAGTTCAATCAAGTGATTTTTGATTTCAATCATATTGTAAAGTTCACCATTATAAACCATACGATATGTTTTCTGCTGATGTGTATATAAAAGAGGCTGGTTACCATTTTTTAAATCAATAATTGCTAAACGTGTATGACTCATTAGACAATGAGGCGTCATAAAATAGCCCGTATGATCTGGACCTCGTTTCTGTAATAATTTTGTCATTGTCATGATTTTCTCATCATAATGAAGTAATTGTTTTGAATAATTACAAATTGTTATAATACCACACATAGATTTCACCCCATATAATGTATGAAGAAAAATCAAAAATATGAAACAGCTAAGAGAAAAAAATAAGACGAACTTGAGATTTTATCAGATGAAATTCATGTTATGATACACATGGGTGATGGAAAGTGGAATGTCCAAGATGTCATAACCGTAATGTCAAACGTCTTTATCCATTGAATGGAAAGTATTACTGTCGTCAGTGTATTATGTTTCATCGTGTCTGGATAGAGGATACGAACACACAACACAAACAACATCATTATCCTCAAAAGAAAATTGATTATTTTCTTGATTTTGAGTTATCTTCAGCTCAAAAGACAATATCCAGACAGCTTGTTGAAAATTATCAGCATCATCGTCATTCCCTCGTTTTGGCCGTATGTGGATCTGGAAAAACAGAAATTGTCTTTGAATTGATTCAATATGCCCTGCAAAAAGGTGATCGTGTCTGCTTTTGTATACCGCGTAAAGAATTAGTCAAAGAACTTTATCAGCGTATTCAGGAAGCATTTTTACAGGTTGATATAGGTGTGGTCTATGGTGGATATATGAAAAATATTGAAGCCCAGCTGATGATTTGTACAATGCACCAACTCTACCGTTTTGAACAAAGCGGTTTTGATCTGATGATTGCTGATGAAGTAGATGCTTTCCCGTTTTATGGAAATGAAGTTTTACAGGAACTGTTTATGCGTTGTTGCAATGGTCAATATGTGAAACTCAGTGCAACATTTGTAAGAGAGGACATAAAAGATGAAGAATTACTAATTATGAATCGCAGATATCATGGCTATGATCTCCCAGTACCTCAGATGATTTTATGTCCGCGTTGCTTACAGCACTTTGTTTTAAAATGGTTGCTTTTTCGACTCAAAAAGAAAGCCATTGTTTTTGTGCCATTGATTGAAGATGTTGATAGAGTTGTTAAACAGATACAGTCACATACTTCTTTCAAAGTCAAAGGTGTTTCTTCACAGCATTCACATAATCAAGAAACACTCAAGGAACTTAAGGATGGACAACTTGATGTTATTGTTTCAACATCATTATTAGAACGTGGTATCACTATCGAAGATGTTCAAGTCATTATCTATCATGGAGAACATGCTCTGTTTGATCGTCGTACATTGATACAGATGGCAGGAAGAGTAGGACGAAAGATTTCTCATCCTCAAGGTCATGTTTATATTCTGTCAAGTGAACATACCTCCTCAATAAGACAATGTATCCATACACTCAAAAAGCTCAACAAAATGAATGTTTAATCTGTCATCGTCCACTCTTACAGACAATCTCCTTATCCCATTATCTATATCCTCTGGCACTTTGTCCTGACTGTCTATCACAATTTCATATTCTTGATTTTCAGACAACTTTTCATCACTATCCTTTAAGAATTCTTTATGAATATAACGATTTCTTTAGAACTTTATTATACCAATATAAAGGACTTTACGATTATGCTCTCAAAGATGCTTTTCTTTGCTTATATCTATCAGAGTTAAGAATGAAATATGATGAGCATATCATCGCAGTAGCCCCTAGCTCATCACAGGATAATGAAGTCCGTGGCTTTGCGCCTATGCAAGCCATTGCACAAACATTTTCGCAACATGTCTTTACTGGTCTTTATAAAAAAGAAAAGTATAAACAAAGTGGGCTATCCTATCACAATAGGCAAGAAGTTTCAAAGAAAATAGATATTCATCATAAAGAACAGCTTCAAGGACAAAAAGTATTGATTTTTGATGATGTGATCACCTCATCAGCCACACTTTCAACCTGTTTATCTCTTGTTGAAAGCTGTCATCCGGCAAGCATAGAACTGCTGGTTCTTTCAACAAAAAGCTATGTACATTTCTAAAAAGAAATGTACATTCTGTTATGATGGATGAAATTGACAGTGTTTTTGTTGAAAAGAAACTTATTTCCTGGGTAATAGATGATAAAAAGAGAATCCTTCGACAAGAAGAGTGTTCTTTTTTAAAATCAATCATTTATAATAAACACAACCATGAAGTAAAGGAGTTGTGAATATGCAAGGTAAAGTGAAATGGTTTAACGCTGAAAAAGGATTTGGATTCATTGATCGAGGTGAAGGAAAAGATGTTTTTGTTCATTATAGTCAAATCATTCAGGATGGATATAAATCTTTAAATGAAGGTGAAATGGTAGAATTTGAACTTCATTCCACTGAACGAGGTTTACAGGCTAAACATGTTGTCAAAATCTCATAAAGAGGGGTATGTTTAAGACATATCTCTTTTTATTTTGTGAAATAATTTTACATGATATTGACTTTGTTTTCTCATCATTCTATGCTATAATGTGAAATGTTTTAGTATGCATGAAAGGAGATTTATTCATGGCAAGTAAAAAACAGGAAATTAGAAAACAATTAAAAAAGAAAGAAGTCAAAGAATTAGAAGAACTTGGATTAAATCCTAATGCAGAAATTGTGGATTTAAATGATGATTTAGGTGATGAGGTTGAAGTAGAAACATTTGATGATGTTGTCAAAAAGCCATCTCAACCAATTGAATTCAATACGACACCACAAAAAGAAAAGAAAGGATTATTCGGTTCCATTAAAAAGGCTTTTTCACAAGATAATAAAATATTAAAGACTTTGGAAAAACAAGCATTAAAGATTATGGAATTAGAGCCAAAATATCAGGCAATGAGTGATGAAGAATTGGCTCATCAGACTGATCTTTTTAAAGAACGTCTACAAAATGGAGAAAGTTTGGATGATTTATTGATTGAAGCTTATGCAACAGTACGTGAAGCAGCTTATAGACGATTAGGACTCAAAGCTTTTAAGGTTCAGTTAATGGGAGCAATATCACTTCATAATGGAGATATTGCAGAGATGAAAACAGGTGAAGGAAAAACTTTAACTTCCATTTTCCCAGTTTATTTAAATGCTTTAACAGGACAAGGTGTTCATGTTGTCACAGTCAATGATTATCTGGCTGAACGTGATAAGACTGATAATGGAAAAGTTTATGAGTTTTTAGGATTGACAGTTGGATTAAATAAAAGAGAACTGACAAAAGATGAAAAACGTGCCCAACATGCTTGTGATATTACTTATACAACAAATGCTGAACTTGGTTTCGATTATCTAAGAGATAATATGGTGACAAGATTAGAAGATAAAGTATTAAGACCTTTAAACTTTGCATTGGTAGATGAGGTTGACTCTATTTTAATTGATGAATCAAGAACACCATTAATTATTTCTGGTGGTAAGAAAAATACAGCTGCTTTATATATTCAGGCTGACCGTTTCGTCAAATCATTGATCAATGAAAAGGATTATGAAGTTGATATTGAAAGCAAGACAGTCTCTTTAACAGCACAAGGGATTAGTAAGGCAGAAAAATCATTTAAAATCAAAAACTTATATGATCCAGAAAATACAGCTTTAGTGCATCATATTAATCAGGCATTGAAAGCCAATTATACAATGACGCGTGATGTGGAATACATGATTGCGACAGAAGATGGAAGTCATGATATACGTAATGCCAGCATTATGATTATCGATCAGTTTACAGGACGTGTAATGCCAGGTCGTGCTTATAGTGATGGATTACATCAAGCCATTGAAGCCAAAGAAGGCGTTCCTATTAAAGAAGAAACAGTAACGCTGGCAACGATTACTTATCAGAACTTCTTTAGATTGTTTAATAAACTGGCTGGTATGACTGGAACAGCAAAAACAGAAGAAGAAGAATTCAGAACAATCTATAATATGCGTGTTATTGAAATTCCAACGAATAAACCTGTTATTCGTGATGATAAACCTGATTTGGTTTTCGCAAAACAATCTGCAAAATATAAAGCAATTTGTGATGAGGTTGAAAAACGTCATAGTTATGGACAACCAATTTTATTGGGAACTGTTTCTGTAGAAACTTCTGAATTATTAAGTAAGATGTTGAATAAACGTGGAATTAAACATAATGTCTTGAATGCTAAAAACCATGCGAAAGAAGCTTTAATTATCGAAAAAGCTGGTGTGATGGGTGCTGTCACAATTGCGACAAACATGGCAGGTCGTGGAACAGACATCAAATTAGGTGAAGGTGTTCCAGAAATTGGTGGTTTAATGGTCATTGGTAGTGAAAGACATGAATCACGCCGTATCGATAACCAGTTGAGAGGACGTTCAGGACGTCAGGGAGATCCAGGATGTTCACTATTCTTTGTCTCTTTTGAAGATGAATTAATGCAACGTTTTGCGAGTGAAAAGATGAAAGAAAGAATGGGTTCATTCTTAGAAGACGAAGCTATTGAAAGTAAAATGGTCACAAAATCTATTGAAAATGCGCAAAAACGTGTAGAAGGACAAAACTTTGACATTCGTAAACAGTTATTACAATATGATGATGTGATGCGTCAACAACGTGAAATTATGTATAAAGAACGTGATGATATTATGTCTCAGACAGATTTGAGTCAAATTGTCAAAGGTATGTTTGAACAGGCTGTTGAAGACAGTGTCAGCCGTTTTACAAAACATGATGGTAAGAAAGAAAATGTTGATGTTGATGGTGCTTTAAATTATATTTCTAAAAATTATATGTTATTAGCTTCTCTTTCAGCTAAGAATAAAGAACCAGTTGAACATGATTCAAAGAAATTAGCAAACAGTTTATCAGAAATTGTTTATATGCAATATCAAAACAGATTTAATAAGAATTTACCACCTGAAATTAAATTGGATTATGAAAGACGTGTTTTATTAGGTGTGATTGATCATACATGGATTAATCATATTGATGCAATGCAAAAATTAAGAAATGGTATCTATTTACGTGCTTATGCACAAAGAGATCCACTTCAGGAATATACAGAAGAAGCCTTTTATATGTTTGAAGAAATGACAAAATCAATTTCTCAAGATATTACAAGAAATATTGTTCATATGGGTATTGCGCCTGGTAGTGAACAGGAAAAACAGATTCCTGCTGTTCAAATTGAATTGGAATTTAAAGCAGATTAATGGAATTATATGAAATGAAGAATGGGCTTGAAAAAGCCCGTTCTTTGCTCAATGAACTTTTTATTTCTATTGATATCGATGGATTGAAAAGAGAAATTGAAGGCTTAACTGTACAAACTATGGATGAGAATTTTTGGAATGATCAAAATCATGCCAGAAAAATTTATGATCAGCTTAATGATATGAAAAAGAAAGTTGAAACTTATGAACAACTCGTTCATGATTTAAATGAATTAGAAGAAACTTATCAGTATGTGAAAGAAAGTGATGATTCTGATTTTAAAGCATTGCTGGATGATGATTATCAGCGTTTTGAAAAAGCAATGGACGAGTTTGAAAAAACATTATTATTTTCTGGTGAGTATGATCACCATAATGCATTGTTAGAAATTCATCCAGGAGCTGGTGGAACAGAATCACAGGACTGGGCTGCAATGCTGATGCGTATGTATCAAAGATATGCAGATAAAAAGGGATGGAAGATTGAAGTTTTGGATTATCTGGATGGAGAAGAAGCTGGTCTGAAATCTGTCAGCTTGCGTATCGTTGGATATAATGCCTATGGACATTTAAAAGCTGAAAAAGGGGTTCATCGTCTAGTTCGTATTTCACCATTTGATGCGTCAAAACGTCGTCATACGTCTTTTGCATCTGTGGATGTGATGCCAGAGTTTGATAATGATATAGAAATTGAGATTGATCCTCATGATATACGTATTGATACATATCGTGCCTCTGGAGCAGGGGGACAGCACATCAATAAAACGGATTCTGCTATTCGTATTACTCATTTACCAACAAATATTGTTGTCACTTGTCAATCACAGCGATCTCAGATTCAAAATCGTGAACAAGCAATGATTATGCTCAAATCTAAACTTTATCAGCTGATGTTAGAAAAACAGGCTTCACAGTTGAATGAAATCAAAGGAGAACAAAAAGCTATTGAATGGGGAAGTCAGATTCGTTCTTATGTCTTGCATCCTTATTCTATGGTTAAAGATAATCGTAGTGGTTATGAATCTAATAATCCAAAGGCCATTTTGGATGGGGATTTAGATGATTGTATATATGCTTATTTAAAATCAATAGTCAAGGAGGGAGCAGATGCATCAAGTTAAACGTTTGGCTCGTGATACTTTTATTGTCTTATTAGGAAATTTGATATTGGCATTTGGTGTTGCTGTTTTTGCAGTTCCTTCACAGTTAATTGTTGCAGGAGCAACAGGGATTGCATTAATTATTTGTGAATTTATTGAAGTCAATTATGCTACCATTGTTTTTATCATTAATATGGTGATGTTATTGTTGGGATTTGTAGTCCTAGGTAAAAAATTTGCAGCGGGAACGATTTTAAGTTCTATTGTTTTCCCATTTTTCCTGGCTATGTTTGAATCCATTCCACAATTACAGCATATTACATCCGATATGCTTCTTTCAGCCATTTATGCTGGTTTATTTACTGGTTTAGGCTGTGGAATTGTTTTCCGTGTTGGTTATAGTACTGGTGGAACGGATATCCCACCCCTCATCATCAATAAAAAATTTCATATTCCTTTAGGTGTTTGTGTTTATTTCTTTGATGTTGTTGTTTTATTAGGACAGATTTTCTTTACCAGCTTTGAAGGTATTTTATACGGAATTCTCACTGTCTTTATTACAGCCATTGTTTTGGATAAGGTCACAATTTTTGGTGAAAAAAATCTTCAGGTTCTTGTGATTTCTGCCCATCATGAAGAAATTGCTGAAGCTATTTTCTCAGAAGTTGATCGTGGTTGTACATTTGTGAATGTTACAACAGGATATTTCCATGACCAACAAAAAGCTGTCTTATGTGTTGTGAATAATCGTGAATATCCAGTTATTAATGATTTGGTTATGAATATTGATCCAACAGCCTTTATTATTGGTAGTGAAATTCATAGTGTCAAAGGTAGAGGATTTACTTTGCCTAATATTGATTTAGATAAACAAATAAGAGATCACGTATCCTAAAAAAGATGTAGAATTTAACTCTACATCTTTTTTATTCGTTCATAGGAATAGTCCCATAATCATAAATAATTTCTTCTTCATAAGCTGGATAGCTTTCCATATAGTCCTGATAGTAACGATAGGTTGTATAAAACAGATAAAAGACTAATGATAATATGACAGGAATAAGAATAAGGCAAGTATATTGAATTACTTTTCGTGATTTCATATGAGTAATGACATAATGATTATCATAATGCTGATAAAAGGAGAAAATAATATCTTCTGGTAAACCAAAATGTTGCAGGTAATCCTGTTGTGTGGCATGTGGATATAGCTTTTCATATTCTAAAAGTCTTTTTTTGAAAAAAGCAAGAAACTTTTTTTCCTGTGCATGATGTAATGGAAATGATTTATAAAGCTTCTGATAATAATTTTTGGCTTCTTTTTGGCTAAATTTTGTCTTTTTCATTTTGAAATATGTCCTCCATAGAGTGATAGATATTTTGATATTCTCTTTTTAAAGTTGTATATCTGACACATCCTGCTTCTTCAATATGATAAATCATTGTATCTTGGGATGTATTGATAGAAATCAAATCCATTTCATAAAGAAAAAACAAAGCTGTTAAAAGTTCACCTTCTGTGATTGTAAAGTATTTTTCAAAGAACTGATACAATTGTTCACTGCTTAAATCATTGTTTTTTAAAAGTTTTAAAATAATAATTTCTAAATTAATAAATTGTGATGCTTGCATGTGTTCTATCCTTTCTGATGGGTTAATAAATGAATGAGTTTTTGTGTTTTGTTATCTAAAACTTCATTTTGTCTTGTAATGAAAGTGATATCTGTTTTTAGTGCCTGGTCTTCAAGCATGACCTGAATAAAATGCTCATCTTGCCAGAAACTTAAAATATTTTGTGGCACAATCGCAATTCCTAAACCAGCCTTGGCCCACTGCAGGGATGTACGAGAATCGTCACATGTCATTTTAATATAGGGATTAAAATGAAGATTCAGGCAATAATCAGTGATAAGAGCTAAATAACGCTGATGAACAATTAAAGGCTTATCCTGATAATCTTGAATGGATGTCATGTCTGGACTTAATAAATCAGGATGGCCAATTGCCCACATTGGTTCACTCGCCATTGGATAGCAGTTTAACTGACTTTGATCAAAAGGTGTACGAACAATTCCTAAATCAATCTGTTGGCTCATCAAAAGATCAATGATCTCATAGGTTGTGCCTTCATAGATACGAAATAGGAAATGTGAAAAAGATTGGTCATGAAGAAGGTAAGATGGTAGAGTAGCAGAATTGGAAGATGTGACACCAATTCTTAAAACTTCCTTTTGCATATCTTGTATTTCATGAAAAGTTCTTTCACTTAAAGAAATCATCTGTAAACATCTTTTATAAAAAATCTTACCAGATTGTGTCATTTCTACCTTGCGATGTCCTCTTTTTAATAAAGTCACACCCAACTCTTCTTCAAGTTGTTTTAATTGCATAGACAAAGGAGGCTGTGCCATATGTAATGTTTGGGCAGCCTTAGATATTGTTCCTTCTTCAACAATTGTTTTAAAATAAATCATTTGTTTAATGTCCATCGTATCACCATATTTTAAAAGTATGAAAAATATATTTTATATATATTATACATATAATACATTTTTCGCTATAATAAATCAAGAAAGGACTGATGAAAATGTGGATGAAATATTTAAAACCATATCGCAAACAAGCTATATGTGGTTTTTTGTTTAAAATGATAGAAGCTTTTTTTGAATTGGTTGTTCCCATTGTTGTGGCAGATATTATTGATGTGGGAATTCAAAATCAGAGTCAATCCTATATCCTGAAAAGAGGTGCTTTGTTATTGGGTTTAGCATTTATGGGTTATGCCTGTGCCCTTGTTTGTCAATATTTTGCCTCTAAGACATCTCAAGGATTTGGCACATATTTACGTAATGATATGTTCAAAGCTATTAATCAATATGATTATGAATCTATTGATGAAATTGGTATTCCTTCATTGATGACACGTATAACAAATGATACCAATCAATTACAGTTGGCAGTAGCGATGACAATTCGTTTGGCATCACGTTCACCTTTTTTGATTTTAGGTTCATTAGTCATGGCATTTCGTATCAATGCTCAGATTGCTTTGATTTTTGTTTGTGCAGCACCATTATTGGCTTTAGCCATCTATTGGGTGATGTCACGTTCATTACCTCTGTATTTGAAAATTCAAAAGCAGCTGGATCATGTTTCCCTCATATGTAGAGAGAATTTATCAGGAATTCGTGTTATTCGTGCTTTTTCAAAACAACAACAGGAAAAACAGCGTTTTTATGAGGCAACACAAAGTCAAAAAGATATGCAGATGAATGTTGGAAAATTATCGGCATTATTGAATCCAAGTACCAGTGTAATTGTTAACTGTGCAATTCTTGTGATTTTGTATGCTGGTGGCATTCAAGTTTATAGTGGCAGTCTGACACAGGGAGAAGTCATTGCTTTAATTAATTATATGAATCAGATTCTTTTGTCTATGTTTGCCTTTGCGAATGTGATTGTCATTTATAATAAGGCAACAGCAAGTTATAAACGTGTTCAGGAAGTTTTAAGCATTCAACCGACAATCCGCAGTGGTCAAAAACAAATCGTTGATAATCATGAACCATTAGTGACATTTGATCATGTCAGTTTTTCCTATCAGGGAAGTCATGCCCTTTCAGATTTATCTTTTACGATTGAAAAAGGTGAAACTATAGGAATTATAGGGGGAACAGGTTCTGGAAAATCAACTCTTATCCATTTGATTCCACGTTTTTATGAAGCAACAGAAGGTCAAATTTATATCAAAGGTCTTCCTATCGAAGAATACTCATTATCTTCTTTAAGACAAATGATTGGCTTTGTGCCTCAACAGGCTTTATTGTTTAGTGGGACAATCAGAGAAAATCTTTGTTTTGGAAAAGAAAATGCCAGTGATGAAGATATTCATCAGGCTTTACAGTTGGCTCAGGCGTCTTTTGTGGAAGAGTGGAAAGATGGTGTTGAAAGTCAGATTACTCAGGGTGGACATAATCTTTCTGGTGGGCAAAGACAGCGTTTAACGATTGCAAGAGCGCTGGTGAGAAAACCAGAACTGTTGATTTTGGATGATAGTGCCAGTGCTTTGGATTTTGCAACGGATGCAGCTTTACGAAAAGCCATCGCAACACTTCCCCAAACAACAATTATTGTCTCTCAAAGAGTCAGTGCATTAATGCACGCAGATAAAATTCTTGTCTTGAGTCATGGAGAACTGGCAGGAATTGGAACACATGAACAGTTAATGCAGGATTGTACAATCTATCAGCAGATTGTCAGATCTCAGTTATCACAGGAGGTGGCATAAATGGATAAAAAAACAATCAAGCGTTTATTATCATTTTGCGCTCCTTATATGAAATATTTATATTTGGCTTTGATATGTTCATCAGGACAGATTATTTTTACATTACTAACACCTGTATTGATTGGACAGGCAGTTGATCATATTATTGGAAAAGGTCTTGTTCAGTTTGATTTACTGTTTCAAAAAATGCTTTGGATATTAGCCAGTGTTGTGATTGCTGAATTTTTTGACTGGTTAGTGGTCAGACTTTCTAATCGTATGACTTATTCCATTACAAAAGATTTACGTGATCAGTTGTTTGAAAAATATTCAACTTTACCATTAAGTTATATTGATGCTCATCCTCATGGTGATTTATTAAGTCGTATGATTAATGATATTGATTTAATTGGTGATGGACTTTTACAGGGATTTACTCATTTATTTAATGGTTTAGCGACGATCATAGGAACAATTTGTTTTATGTTATATATTCAGGCAACAGTGGCTTTGATTGTCATTGTTTTAACGCCTCTTTCACTTGTTGTGGCAACGATTATTGCCAATAAGACATATAAATTCTTTCAAGAGCAGCTGGCTTTAAGAGGGGAACTGGGAGCCTATGTTGAAGAGATGATAGGTGGTTTAAAAGTCATTAAAGCCTATGGATATGAAGATAAGAATCAGCAGCGCTTTGAAGAAATCAATCAGCGTGTCTACGTCAGTGGAGTGAAATCTCAATTTTTAGGAGCATTAGCAAATCCAAGTACACGTGTTGTCAATAATATTGTTTATGCCAGTGTCTGTATTGCCGGTTCATTGTATGTCATGGGTGGTTATATGAGTGTAGGAGCTTTATCCAGCTTCTTAAGTTATGCTAATCAATATACAAAGCCATTCAACGAAATATCCAATGTCTTTACAGAATTACAGACAGCATTTGCCTGTGCTGCAAGAGTTTTTAAACTGTTGGATACACCTTCAGAAAAGAAAGAAGAGCATACACAGACATTACCACAGGTCAAAGGACATGTAGAAATCAAAAATCTTTATTTTTCTTATCAGCCTGATCAGCCATTGATAGAGGATTTAAATATAGAAGCCTTGCCAGGTCAAACGATTGCCATTGTCGGACCTACAGGTTGTGGCAAAACAACCTTAATTAATTTGTTGATGCGTTTCTATCATCCTGTAAATGGACAAATTCTCATTGATGGTGTTGATATTCAGAAAATGAGTCGAGAATATGTTCGCAGTTTATATGGTATGGTTTTACAGGATTCATGGTTATTCCAGGGAACAATCAAGGATAATATTGCTTATGGAAAAGAAGCAACAGATGAGGAAATCATAGAAGCAGCTAAAAAAGCACATGCTCATAAATTTATTATGCAGTTAAAAGATGGATATGAAACAATGATCAGTGAGGATGGTGGGAATCTTTCTCAGGGACAAAGACAGCTTTTATGTATTGCACGTATTATGCTGGTACAACCTCCAATGTTGATTTTAGATGAAGCGACAAGCTCTATTGATACACGTACTGAAAGACAGATTCAAGATGCTTTTGATATGATGATGGAAGGACGTACAACTTTTATTGTCGCTCATCGTTTATCGACTATTCAAAAAGCTGATCAGATTCTGGTTATGAATCATGGTCATATTATTGAACAGGGAAAACATCTTGATTTATTAGAGAAACATGGTTTTTATCATCATTTATATTATAGTCAGTTTGAAAGTCAAAAATAAAACACGAACTTTTGTTCGTGTTTTATTATCGAGAAATCATTTTTCTTAATTTTGTTTTATCTACAAAACGTGTTGGGAAACTATAGTCATTTTGTGCATAAACAAAAGTAACTTTATTATTGTAAGTAAAATTGACTTTCTTTAATTTACGATAATCAATTAACATTCTACCAACCATGATGTTTTTTCTTCCCACCAAAACAATTGTAGAAGCAAAATAAGCATAGATAACTGTAAATAAGGCAGCAATATTAAGACCATTACGGAAGAAGCTGATATTGTTTTGAATAATACCAAATATAATGGCAATGACACCACCCACCACAGCAACTAAATAAAGAATTGTGAGAATAATATAAAAGATTTTTCCAGCAGTATTAAAGCAGAACTGTAAAGAATGATCTTGTTTTCGACAACGGAAAAATGTCACAACAATATTCGCAATAGTATATGTAAACCAAGCTAAAATAAGAACCAAAAGAAATGAAATAACCATTAAAATAATATCCTGCATAAAACCAAACTCCCTTTCATACTCCTCTATTATACATAGAATTTTGCATTTCGCCTAGAAAAAAATGAAAATATGTGAAATCTTTATAGATTTCTATTATAATAGATAGCAAGGAAGTGAAAAAATGAATGATTTAATCAGTTATGAAACACGTCAAATTGAAATCAATGATGTTGATGATATGGGAGAGTATTTTTTTCATCATCTTTTAAATCGCTTTGCTCAAATTGCGACAGTGAATGCAACACAACTTGGTGTCTGGAATGAAGAAATGATGGGAAAATATGGATGGGTTGTAGCAAAACAATATTTACATTTGGATGAACCTATTCGTCATCGCGATACGATTGAAATATCAACAACGATTTCCCCAGGAACACATGTTTCTTTTCCGCGTTATTATTTTATTAAAAAAGATCAGCGTTTGATTGGAACCTGTTCATCAATATGGACATTATTAGATATCCAAAAAAGAAGAATGGTTCCACCGAAAAGAGCAGGTATTCAGTTTCCAGAAGTCAACCATGATATTCAATTACCTCCACCACCAGCTATTCAAAAAGATCTTGAAATGCATTATGTAGGAGAAAGAGAAGTTTTATATAGTGATGTGGATATTAATCAGCATATGAATAATACACGTTATATTCAATGGGCTTTAGATGTGATAGATTTTGATCAGCATCATCATTGTTTTATCAGTGATTTAAATATTCTTTATCGTAAAGAAATCAGACCCCTTGAAAAAGTATATATTTTTATGGCTCAAGATCATCAGCGTTATTTAATTGAAGGAAGAAATCAGGAAGATGAGGTTTATTTCACAATAGAAATTTATTTTCATGATAGATAATTTTCATAATATGAAAACATTTTTATTTTATTTATGATATTATAGATATGTCCCAAATATCTATAATCGTATTCGTTTTCCCGTAAGAATACAGATCGAAGATGAAGTTGCTTTTTTAAAGCAACTTTTTCTTTTGAAAAACTTGTCAAATTTTATTTTTTGATTATAATAAAAAAGTCGAAGAAGTTTATCCTCGTTTCAATAGAAATAAGTCTTATGGCGTAGTCTATTTTATAGGGTACGCTTTTTTGATGAATTGAAAAGGAGGAAGAAAAAAATGATAAAAAGTAAAGGACAAGGTTTTGTTTTTGGATTGATCATGTCTTATGCCATGGCCATTGGGATGGAGATTTATAATATGGCCATTAATTTTGGAGGCTTTGATGCCATGAACTATCATGTACTTGTTGAAGCTTTTAAAGAAGCTTTGTATATGGGTTTATTTGTTTTGCTGTTCTCTTATTTATGGGGGAATAAAATAGGTGAACGTTTTATGGAAAAACATACCACAAAGCAGGATTCACCCTATATCTGTCAATTATTACGTCAGGCTGGAACTGTTTCTATTATGTGTCCGACTATGAGTATGGTTGCAACAATTTTGTTTCAGATTGTTATGGGTGGACAATCTGTGATGGCATTGATTCCTTTGTTTATTGGCACATTGTTAAAAAACTTTCCGATGGCTTTTTTCTGGAATATGTTTGCAGCAGCACCATTGACACATTGGCTGTTTGAAAAAATCTTTGTGAGAAACTAAGACATCGCTTTATGAATCCATTTACCACGTTGTTGACGGTAAAGTAATAAAAGTCCTCTGACGCAAAGTTCTATACACATAGCCAGCCAGACACCATGTAATCCCATTTTTTGAACAAAGAGAACAGATAAAGATAAACGAACACCCCAAATGCTAAAAAGATTCAGTAGGCTAGGAATGAAAGTGTCACCTGCTCCTCTTAGTGCTCCAGAAGCGACAATAGAGACTCCATAAAGAGGTTCAGCAAATAATTCAATTCTTAAGACTTCTGTGGCTAATTGTTGTGTAGCAACATCAGGAGTCAGCATCGCAAAAACATAAGGGGATATAAAAAACATCAGAATGGCAATGATACCCATGATGACAGCCCCAAATGCAATTGTGAGATTAGAAAATGATTTGGCAAGATCTTCTCTTTGTGCACCAATGCTTTGACCAACCAATGTTGTGGCGGCTGCTTCAAGACCATAACCAGGCATATAACATAAACTTTCAGCTGTAATTGCAAAGGAATGAGCAGCAATCGCAATGGTACCTAATGGCGCAATGATTTTTGTTGACATAATCATAGCACCACAGATGGCGATATGTTCAAATGCCAAAGGTGTACCAATATGAAAAGCATTTTTAAGTGTCTCTTTGTCCATAGTTAAAGTCTCTTGTTTATGGAATTTGAGCAATGGAGAATGCATTGTTGTATACCAGAGGTTAATAAGACAGACTGTCAGTTGTGCACAAAGTGTACCAATGGCAGCACCAACAACCCCAAAATATTGAATAAAGATTAAATTGTAAATAACATCCAAGCCACACATTGAAGCATTCAGGATGCTTGGTGTTTTCATATTTCCACAGCATTGTAACATGGAATTACAGAGACTATTGATTTGGACAATCGGCAGGCTTAAAGTAAAGACCAAAAAGTATGATGAAGCATTATTGAAAAGAGAAGGATCAGTACCCAGCCATCGAAGCAGGCTATGATTACCCATTACGCTGATCAACAATAATAAGCAAGAAAAAAGAAAGGAAACAACAAGTGCCAGCTTGAAAGTGCGACGTGCTTTCTGATGTTTACCAGCACCAATCAATTGTGCGACTTGAACTGCAAAGCTTGTTGCCATAGCATTACATAGGCCACTTAATAACCAACTGCTTGTAGAGACAATACCAATGGAAGCAGATGCATCTGGACCTAAATGCCCTACCATAGCTGCATCAATATATTGCATCAGAATAGAAGATATCTGTGATAAAATTGTTGGAATACTTAATTGAATAATGATTTTGAGCTTCTCTTTTAAAGAAAGGTGTCCTTGATTTTTAATTGTATCTGTAAAATTGTTAGCCAATATAGATCCCTCCTGTTTGTAATCAATAACAGTTCTATTATACAACTTTTTTAAAATATGTTAAAATCCTTATAATGGAGGTTAGAAAGATGGATATAGAACTTCAAATCACAAGGATTTATGAAAATGATCAGATGATTGGTTATGGTGGCAATCAGGACTGGTTTTTAGAAACATGGGCTCAAAAAGCCGGCTGTGCCAGTGTTTTAGCTAGTAATCTTTATGCTTATTATTCTCATATCACAAAGATTGAAAAACATGCTTTTTTAGCTATCATGAATCAGATGTTTGAATGTTTTACTCCCGGAAAGATGGGGTATCCTTTTTTATATAAATTTGCCAGAACATTTTGTCAGGTCATGAAAGACAAACAGGTCTATTTTCAACCTGTTTATATGAAATAGCCACAAAGTTATCAGCAGGCTAAAGATTTTGTGATGAAGAGTCTTTTAGACAAGCATCCAATAGGATTATTGATTTTACATCATCAATCTCCCCAGCTGGAAGATGATAATTGGCATTGGGTTTGTATAATGGGTTGGAAGCAATATGAAAATCAGGAAACTGTTATTTTTTCTGATTGTGGACAGCGTAGAGAAATAGATGCAAGGATTCTGTTTGATATCCAACCGCAAAATATCATGAAAATGATGAGAATGAAAAATAGTCCTCAACCATGAGGATCTATTTTTTTGATCAGTTTTTGCATATCTAATGGTGGCGGAGAAGTTATGATGAGTTTTTCTTGAGTGATAGGGTGGATCATTTCTATTTTGTAAGCATGTAATGCCTGATGTGATATCCATGGAGATGGTTGACTATAAAGAGCATCACCGACAATTGGATGACCAATATGGGCCATATGTACACGAATCTGATGTTTTCTGCCACTTTCTAAAATACATTCAATGAGTGACATGTTATTTTGTGTTGCGAGGCAGCGATAATGAGTACAGGCATCTTTGCCATGCGCATGGACAATCATACGTTGTTGATGATGGCGATCACGACCAATAGGCTGATGAATCATATGCCATTGCTGATCTTTCAAACTCCCTTCAACAACAGCTAGATAATGTCGCTTGATTTTTTTAACAGAAAGCTGATAATCCAGTAAAGGTTGAACAAATGCACATTTCACAAAAATAATCAAACCACTTGTTTCCTCATCTAAACGATGAATAAAACGTACAGGTAAATCATATCCCTGAAGATGATAATAGCCACTGACTCTATGGGCTAAAGAGTGCGTATCATTTTGATGGGCAGGGAAAACCTGAAGGAAAGGTGGTTTATTGATAATTAATAAAAATTCATCTTCATAAACAATGTCTATGTCTTCATAAACGGGTGTATACATACCATCATCCTGATTAAAAGCTTTGATAGTGATCTGATCCCCTTTAATAAGAATTGTTGAAGGAGATACAAAATGATGGTGAACCTGATAATCTTTATTTTGTTTGAGTAAATGAATTGTTTTTTTAGATAGATGAAATTGTTTGAATAAGTCTTCAATAGAAATAGGTGAATCAATGGTCAGTGTTAAATAGGGCTTATAAACCTGATATTTCATGAGACCTGATAAACTGTTATGCGAATATCAATTGTGACATCTTTTTCACCTAAAGTTTCTAAAACATGACGACGTTCTTTTTTGATATGATAATAATGAGGTGTCATTTTGAGAAGATTAAGAGTATCTTCTCTATTTTGTAGATGAATCTTTTCTTTATAATCATAGCTTTCAACAATATCAAAAGGTAAACGAAGATGCTGATCAGATTTGATTTTGATCTCATCATAAATCAATTCTTTAAATTCTACTAAATGATAAGGATTAGCAGTAACATGAATCATATATCCATTTTCTTTTAAACAACGTTTAATTTCCTGATCATTAACAACTGTAAATAAAGCTGTGATAATATCAAGAGAATGATCTAAAATAGGAATATTTTTAGAATTTCCAACAATCCAATAAATATCTTTTGTATATTTAGTAGCCATCTGAATACCAGCTTTAGAAATATCGAGGCCATAGATTGTTGAATCATCATTTAATGCCTCTTTCATCTGATAAGTATAGTAACCTTCTCCACATCCTAAATCTAATAATTGACGAGGTGAGGAGCTATATTTTTGAATGCAATGAACAACTTCATTTAATATTCCATCATAATAACCATTGTTTAAATGCTGTTGACGGCAAAGAAGACTTTCTTTGTTGTCTCCAGGATTATTTGAAGCCTTATCAGGATTCAATAAGAGATTAACATATTTTTGTTTTGCGATATCATAACAATGATTATTTGAACAACGATAACTTTTATTTTCTAGAATAAGTGGTTGATGACATTTTGGGCAGGCTAATTTATGCATAGTTTTCCTCCTTTTGGTTGCATTATATCATGTTTGTGTCATTAGACAAAGTAGGGGGACAAAAAAATTTGTCAAATGAAAAATAGACATGCTATAATTTGAAAAGGATGTGATAAAAATGAGTATTATGGAAAAATTAGAACGTCAGGATCTTTTTACCAAGACAGAGAAAGACATTATTCGCTATATCAAAGAACATCCCAGTTCATTATTGAATATGTCGATTGGAGAATTGGCGCAGGCCACATATTCTTCCAATGCAAGCATTATAAGAATATGCAAGAAAATAGGCTATCATGGGTTCAAAGACTTTAAAATGGATTATATCCGTCAGATGGAATCTTTAAAATATGTGAATCAGGATATTGATTTTTCTTTTCCATTTCATAGTGATGAACCTACATGGCAAATTATAAACAGTTTGTCTCAGGTTTATAAAGAAAGTATTGATTTAATCAATAGTGAATTGAATATAGATGAGCTGGAAGCAATTGTTGATCTTTTGGATTCCAGTCAAAGAGTTTTTATTTATGCAACAGGAGATTCAAAGATTACGGCTATGGGATTTACCAATAAACTTGTCAAGATTGGAAAATTCTTTTACATTGCGACAGAAAATAGAGAGGAGCTCTTTTTTTCTCAATCAGCAACATCAAATGATGTGGCCTTATTTATAACTTATTCCAAACAGAATTCTTATAAAGAATGTGTTCAAGCTTTATTACGTCATCATTGTCCGATTATTACAATGACTTCTAATCATAATGATGTTTTGTTTAAATACAGCCGTTATCGTATTCTGATTCCTCAAAAAGAAAAAACTGAAAAAATAGCGACTTTTTATTCACAGCTATCCTTTCAGTATGTCTTAAGTATTATTTATTCTTTGTTATATAAAAAATATCAGCAATCACACATGCACGATGGAATCGTGAGAAGATAATATTTTTAAAATATCATTTTCATTTTCAATATCAAAGATATGTATTGTCAGATTATCAAGCTGTTGCGTATTACTTGATTGAATCTGCTGAATTGTCTCATTAGACAATTGTCCTAGTTTTTGTGTCAGTTGTTTCATGAGCGTTGTGATAATACCTTCACTTTTTCCTTCCTGTTTAGCAACTCTGCTAATTTTTAATACATATTCACTCATATCGGTTTCTCCTTTCTCCTTTTCTATCATTTGATAAATCTCTTCATTATGTGTTAATGCGCCTAAAATACATGCCACCTCATGACTAACCTTTAAACTTTTCTGTGTTCCTCTTTTGCCATAAAGCATCTTCAACCCCTTGATTAGATCCTGATTGTCCTTGTTTTGAAATTGATTTTCATCTAGATTGACAATTTCTATCAAGGGATAGAAATGAACATTGAAATAGGACTTTAAACAATCAGGCATATCTTCCATCATCTGCTGATAGCTTTTTGGTGCTTTCCATTTTCTTTCACCATAGTAGAAGACCAAAGTCATAATGCCCTTGATTTTTTGATCCTGACAGTTCTGATAATCATAGAACTGCTTGAGATAACTGAGATAGTCATATTCCATGACTCTTTGAAACATGGACTTGTCAACATAGGACTGATGTTCCAAACCAATAAGACAGGCGACACCATGGACTTTAATCAAAACAAAGTTATCCCTATAGCGTAAGATAGTCTTTTGATGAGACAAATCGACTGTCGCAAGACTAACATCAAGATTGTGGATATCATTATCCTTGATAAGAGGAAGACCATCAAAGAGGATGACATTGAGTAAGTCGGCAAGATGAGTATAGTGATGAAAATAACGTTTAATGCGCACATCAAACAGATTGTTAAAATCGATCATAAAAATATCCTCCTCACTTTATATATACGCAAAAAGAAGAGAAATTTCTTTTTTATGATACAATTTTCATATATATTATAACACAATATTTGCTTAAAGCATATTTCATATAGAAAAAATCCTTTAAGTTTTCATATAACTTAAAGGAGAATTTTTTTTATTTAAGATTTTGAACACCTGTTTCTAAGATTTCCATTTGTAAGAGTGTTTGTTCATGAGTAATAATTTGTGGTTGCTTATTGACAATACAGTCATAAATTCCATCATAAACTCTTGCATAATCACCTTGTACAGTAGGAACTTTTTCTTCATGATATTGTCCATTTTCATCAATATATGTGAGTACACCATAGTGAGCTGGCGTATCTTTTCCAAAGTCTTCATGACCTGGCATATAAAATAGTTTTAAATGTTCTTCCTGACGATCTTTTGTCGCTTTTACAAACATTCCTTTTTTACCATAGACAATGAAACTAGGTCTTTCTTTGATTCTAAAATAGCTTGATTTCACAGAAACTTTCAATGTTCCATAATACAAATCCAAATCAAAATAATCGTTCATTCTTCCATCACCTAACAGTTGTCTAACATCATAATGAATTTCATCAGGTTTACCAAAATAAGAAATGACCTGATCTAAAGTATGACAACCATGTCCATAAAGATATGAATGAGCAGGATCAAACTCACGGACATTTTCAGGAACTTCAGGGCGATAATAATCAAAATGCATCTCTAATTCTAATAAATCACCTAATTTTCCACTTTCAATGACTTTTTGAACTGTTAAAAAATCACTGTCATATCTTCTGTTTTGATAAGCAGAACAATATAATCCTTTTTGATTAGCCAAGTCAAAGATTTCTTTGGCTTGTTTTGAATTTTCCATAAATGGTTTTTCAACCAAACAATGTTTTCCAGCTTCAAGAACCATTTTTGCATAATTGTAATGATAATGATGTGTTGTACAAATGACAATCATATCAATATCAGGATCTTGTAGTAATTCATTGACGTCTTCACAATATTCAACACCATCAATGGCTTTCCATATATCATGACGAACATGAATATCAAAGATTTTTTTAATTTTGAAATGATTTTGTCTTGTTAAAACAAATGGGATATGATAACGGTTAGCACTCTTTCCATTACCAATATAACCTAACACTAATTTATTGTCGATCATTGTCAAAAACAACTCCTTCCTGTTTTCTACCATTTTCCATAACTGTCGCAACATCTAAACTTAATTTTAACATCTTTTCAGCTTTGTTGTAGTCTTTTTCATCAATGATTCTTTGAAATTCCATAAACTCATAATATAAACGATGATGATCTTGAGGAAATTCATATTGTGTTTGATGACCATCATTATCAATAAGGGTATATTCAAAAATCTGATTCATTGGTTTATTGAAAACAATCACACCTTTATCTCCTTGAATCGTAGAAGTGATAGGAGCTTTACAATCTTTTGCACCAATAGATATACCTTTGAAATTTGGATATTCTAAAACCATGATTCCACTTGTATCAATGTCTTTTTCAATATTTGCAAAATAATGCTGCTGTTGTGGTTTTCCAAACAAACCTATAATGGCATGGAGATTATAAACATTTAAATCCATTAAGGCACCACCAGCTTTATGATAATCAAAAGCAGGAAGAATATTTCCTTCTTTAAAGGCATTGTAACGTGATGAATATTGGCTGTAATTAAAATTGAGAATTTTGATTTGTCCAATTTTTTGAAGATTTGTTTTTAATGAAAGATAGGCTGGTAAATAATGAATATTCATTGCTTCTAAAAGAATAACATGATGTTCATTACCTAATTTGATTAAATCTGTTAATTCTTCAGCATTGGCGCAGATTGGTTTTTCAATAATGACATGTTTGTTTTTTAAGATTGCTTTTTTCGCAAAACTATAATGCAGATGATTAGGTAAAGCAACATAAACTGTATCAATATCACTGTCTAAAAGAACATCATAATCATAGAAAGTTTGATCTAAATGATATTTCTGACATAATTCTTCTGTTTCATCTTTTGTAGCCTCTGTTCCTAAAAGATAAGTTTTTTCAATGTTGAATTGCTGATATGTTGTTAATAAATCTTTCACAATCATACCAGTTCCTAATATTCCTAATTTCATAAAGTGTCCTCCTTTTCTTCTTTGTGTTTTTTTAGCTCATATAATGCCTCTACAAGAATCTGATGATCTTCATCATGAGCGAGCCCTGAAACAATAGCACAGCCAATGATTTCATTTTGTACAATGATTGGAAAACCACCACCACAAATGGCATAAGTTGAATCTTTTGTATAGCCATCATATTGATGTGTCTGTTCATTGCAAGACCAGATATAATAGGATGAATGTTGAAATGTTTCAACAGTTTTTTGTTTACGATTAAGCCATTCATCACCATGTTTTCCTTCCATTAAATATTGAAAGACAATATCATGGTTTAAAACAATGCGCATACGAATGTTTTTTAATTTTTGTTTTTGTATTTTTTGAACTAATATTTGACCTAATAGATAGGCATCTTCATGATTAAATGAGGAAAATGTTAAATCATTTTCTAATTGTAATAAATTGTCCATGTTTTTCACCTCAATTTGGTTATACCATAAATCACTTTAAAGATAAATTGTTGATGTGATTTTGAAAAGAAAGTTCAAGGAAAAAAAGAATAAGTGAGAATGTTTGAACTTTTTTATCAGAAGGATGAAAATAAAAAAGTCTTTATTTTTTTATGAAATAAAGTAGAATATTGTTAAGGATGTTAAAAGGAGGATAGAACATGGGATTATTTTCAAAGAAGAAAAAAGAAACTGTTGATTATAATGCAATGTTTAAAGAACAATATAAGTCTATTAATCAACTGACACAACAGGCTCAAAATGAATTGGATTATGTGATTAAAGAATCTTTATATGCAGTGATTGTAGAAAAATATGATGAATTGATTGGTTTTATTGATCAGGGTGCTGATTATGATAAAGCACATTTTCAATCATTAAAGGCAAATGCGCAAAAAGAATTGGAATCAATTCGTCAGATTAATCAGACAAATTAAATGAATATTGAGATTATCGAAAAAGTCATAGATGTCTTTAATCAATATGGGGATTCATTAAGATTTCAGATTGATCATTTTGAAGAAGTTTTAAATGATGCAGCCCCATCCATGATGGATGAATGTTATTTGGTTGTTTTGGGAATGAAATTAGGTGTCTTTGATGCCATGATTTTTGATGAAGATCTTGAAATATCAAGATATGTGAGATATTTATGTGAATATGCTTCTTTAAGTGAAGAAGAAGCTTTATTTATGGCGAGTGTTTTTTCAGTTTTGATTGAACAGATTGGCTATTATTTTGAGATTCCTGATATTGAGGAGTTTTTAGAAAAAGCGTATCAGGACAATCGTTATTCTCATCTCTTTGTTTTAGCAAGGTCTTATTTTTTAGGTTTTGGAGTTAAACAGGATTATGAAAAAGCTTTTGAGATTTTTTCTTATTTATATCAGCAGGGATATAAAGAAACCTGTTATTATTTAGGCTCTATGTATGAACATGGCAATGGTGTAGAAAGAGATGTTTTACAGGCTATTCACTATTATCAGGAAAATCCAGATAGTTTGTCTTCCTTAAGATTAGGTCTGTTTTATATGTATGGGCACTATCTTCCTCAGGATGATCAAAAGGCCATGCAATATTTAATGCAAAGTCAGGAAAAAGAAGCTTATCTTTATCAGGGACTTTTATTAGAAAAAAAGCGAGACTATTCTGAAGCTTTTCAAACGTATTTAAAAGGTGCGAAGGTTTTTCAAAGAGAATGTCTTTATAAGGTTGGTATGATGTTGAAGATGGGCATTGGCGTAGATATGAATCTTGAAGATTCTATGCATTATTTTCAATATGGATATTATCTACTGCATGAAGAATGTGCCTATGAATTGTCTATGATTTATTTTGATGGGATTTTGAGTGCTAAGGATGAAAAGAAAGCTTTAACATATCTGCATCAGGCTGCACGATTAAGAAGTGAAAAATCCTGTATGCTTTTGGCACAGTTTTATGAATTGGGACGTTATGTCAAGAAGAACCATCGTCTGGCACTTTCCTATTATCAGCAGGCACAATCGATAAGGGAGGTTTTGAGTAAACAAAATGAAATTGTATAAAAAAGGAGATCAGCAATCCTATACCCTTGGTGTTTTTCCTACCATTGAATTATTAAAAACACGACCACAGAATGTCAAACGTGTTGTTGTGCATTCTTCCATTGAACAAAATCGAGGATATCCACTGATTCAGGAATTATGTCAACAGCATCATATTCCTATTGATATCCATGATAAAACGATTCAAAAATTAAGTCCCAAGAATAATTGTTATGCGATAGGGGTCTTTCAGATTTATGATTCACCTCTTGATGTTGGGAACCATGTTGTTTTGGTCAATCCAATGGATATGGGAAATATGGGAACAATTATGCGTACTATGCTGGGATTTAATTATAAAAATTTAGTCATTATCAAACCCGCTGTGGATATTTTTGATCCCAAAGTGATTCGTGCTTCTATGGGGGCTATTTTTCATTTGAATATTGTTTATTATGATGATTTTCAAAGTTATTACTCAAATTACTTAGACTATGAATTTTATCCTTTTATGTTGAAAGGAGCTCAGAATATTCATCAGGCTTCTTCAAATCATCTACATAGTTTAATTTTTGGTAATGAAAGTAGTGGTTTAGATGATTCATTTCTTCAATATGGTCAAAGTCTTTTTATTCCCCATAGTGAAGATATTGATTCATTAAACTTATCGATGGCTTTGGGGTTGGCTTTATTTCATTTTTCAAAAAAAGAATTTGAGGGAAAAGAGGTATTAAGAGAAAATGTATGATTTTGATAAAGTGATTGAAAGAAAAGGAACAAATAGTATTAAATATGATGGAGACAAAATGCAGAATGCCCATATGATTCCAATGTGGGTAGCAGATATGGATTTTGAAACACTTCCAGAAGTGAAAGAAGCTTTAATCAAACGTGCATCTCATGGGGTGTTTGGTTATGCTCGTCCAACTGACAGTTATTATCAATCAGTTATTCAGTGGATGAAAACACGTCATCATTTTGATGTTCAAAAGGAATGGATTGTGACAACATCCGGTGTTGTTGGAGCATTGAAACTGGCTGTCAGAGCCTTTACTGCTCCAGGGGATCATGTGATGGTCATGAAACCTGTTTATTATCCTTTTGATGCATCTATCAATCTCAATGGCAGAACAGTTGTAGAATGTCCATTGGTATTTCAGGATGATCATTATGAATGTGATTTTGAAGTTTTTGAAAAACAGATTGTTGATCATGATGTCAAAATGTTTATTTTGTGTAATCCACACAATCCGATTGGAAAAGTATGGAGCCGTGAGGAGTTGTATCAGATTGGAAAAATTTGTCAGAAGCATCATGTTTATGTGATTAGTGATGAGATTCATATGGATTTCATCTATGCCGGAAATGAACATATTCCTTTCTATAATGTAGATCCTGATTTTGGTGATTTCAGTGTTATTTGTACGGCACCATCAAAGACTTTCAATTTAGCGGCTTTGCAGACATCTAATATTATTATTCAAAATGAAAAGATGCGTGAACAATTTAGAAAAGAGAAAGATGCTTCTGGTATGAGTGATCCTAATATCTTTGGCTTAGAGGCTTGTGAAGCTGCTTATACATATGGCGCAAAATGGGTTGATGAACTGGTCGAGTATTTATCTGGAAATATCGCATATATGAAAGAATTCTTTGCTGAAAGATTACCAGATATCAAAGTGATTAAACCTCAAGGATTATACCTTGTTTGGGTAGATATGCGTAGCTTGGGTATGAATAAAGATGAATTAGAAGCATTTATGTTGGATAAAGCTCATTTATGGTTGGATGAAGGATATATCTTTGGAACTGGTGGAGAAGGTTTTGAAAGATTTAATGTTGCTTGTCCACGTTCAACATTAAAACAAGCTTTAGAACAATTAGAAAAAGCAATAAAAGAATGATAAAAAAGAGAATATTTATGGAAATTTTCATAAAATCAGTGTATGATATATGTGTAAAAAAAATGTAAAGGAGATTTGAATTATGGGATTAGTTTCAGCTAAAGAAATGCTTGATAAAGCAAAAGCAGGTCACTATGCTGTTGGTCAATTTAATATCAACAACTTAGAATGGACTAAATCAATTTTATTAACTGCGGAAGAATTAAAAGCACCAGTTATTTTAGGAGTTTCTGAAGGAGCTGCTAAATACATGACTGGATATAAAACAGTTTCTGCAATGGTTAAAGCAATGGTTGAATCATTAAACATTACTGTACCAGTTGCATTACACTTAGACCATGGTAGTTATGAAGGAGCAAAAGCTGCATTAGATGCTGGTTTCTCTTCAATTATGTTTGATGGTTCTCATTATGGAATCGAAGAAAATATTGAAAAAACAAAAGAAATCGTTGCTTTATGCCACGCTAAAGGTGTATCAGTTGAAGCAGAAGTTGGTTCAATTGGTGGAGAAGAAGATGGAGTTATTGGTAAAGGTGAAGTTGCTGACCCTAAAGAATGTAAAATGATTGCTGATTTAGGTGTTGATTTCTTAGCAGCAGGTATTGGAAACATTCATGGTAAATATCCTGAAAACTGGGAAGGTTTAGATTTTGATGCATTAGATGCTATTCAAAAAGAAACAGGAACTTTACCATTAGTATTACATGGTGGTACAGGAATTCCTGCAGATATGATCAAAAAAGCTATTACATTAGGAGTTTCTAAAATTAATGTTAATACTGAATGTCAATTATATTTCCAAGAAGCAACTCGTAAATATATTGAAGCAGGTAAAGATTTAGAAGGTAAAGGATTTGACCCTCGTAAATTATTAGCTCCAGGTGCAGAAGCTATTAAAACTTGCGTTAAAGAAAAAATGGAATTATTTGGATGCATTGGTAAAGCTTAATGAAAAAAGTCAACTGAGGTTGACTTTTTTTTGTGGATTTTAACCCTAAATTTGATTTTTGAGTTACTGATCTTTTAATTTATATGATCAAAACAGCAGATCATTTTATTGTATATTCTTTTCTTATTTATATATTAGTGATAATGTCGTTATTTTAATGAAGAAGAAATATAAAAAGAAATGAACTGAAAAGAATATTTTTTTGGTCAAATATGTCAATCGTTTATAGAATTTTCGCCAGTAAAAACTTTATCAAGAATATACAAAAATATTAAAATGAAAATGTAAGTGTAAGATTTTGCTGGAGGATATTGAAGAAAGGGGCAATAGTTTTATGGAAGATTTTGTTATAATTGGAAATGGTTCCTATACTATTAATTCCAACTATCGGCTTATGATAGACATAGTTGAATTTGAAAAATATAAAAAAATTTTTAATGCTTGAGAAAAAGAAAGATATGAGGAACTTTTGAAGTGCTATTCTGGGAATATATGGTAGAAGTTAAAGAAGATTATAATTTTTTCAAAACGTGTCTATCACCCTTCTCTTTATATTAATAAAATTATTGAGAAAGCAAAAGTCTATATGAAAAGATGAAAGAAGTAGCACGAAATGTTCTTGAGATAAACAATTTGGATAAAGTACTGATTCGTTCATTATTATATCAGACTCTAGGAGTCAAGCCATCAGAATCAATGTTGAAGCTTTATGAAATGATTAAAAAGGAAGACTATAATAAGAAGACTGGAGATTTATTTATATCTCTGTCTGGTCACTTTATTAAATCGCCTCCATTTAGATAATGATGAACAAAAGAAAATTATGGGAAAAGTCATAATAAGAATACAGGAAACGCTATTAATGGATTACGGATTGAGGATATTGTCTTAAGATCGAATGTTAATCAATTATTTTCAACATGTAATTATGAAAATTTAATGAGTGTTATGGATAGAGTTCTCAAAAAGATGAGATGCTTTTTCAATTATACAAATTTAAATATTCATTTGATGGTTGAAAAAGTTTTACCAAAACAAATAGGAGTATTCAAATGATAAAAGGGTTAAAAAAGCATTTCTTGATATCTGGATAAATCAGCATGGACATTATAAGAAAGAATAATACACAATGAAATCATCTGTTTATTTTTGAAGATGAAAAGAGAGCTATTTTTGTATAGATGATTTATGAAATAATAATCTGAATCAACAATATGACTAAAGCTATAGGAAATAGTTGAGTTATTTTGATTATAAATTGTTCTTTTTAGGCATAATAAACATACAATACATTACAGGGGTGTTTTTATGTTTATAGTCAATTTTGTATATGATGATGAAGAACTTTTAGAACCATATGAATGGCAAGATGATGACTGTTATGAAGAGATAGAGACATTGGATATTTATCATGTTACAACAAGACAGCTCCATGATTTGATGTATGGAGAATTGTACCAGTTACTTTTTAAAGATGGATACTATCTGGTAGGAGATGGACATTATTGTTTTGTGATTGATGTAAAAGATCATCATATTGTCCGTAGAGGAACTTTATCTTGGCAACAAAGTGATCAGATGAATCAGAAAATCCAATATCAGCCAATCACTTTATTACAATATCAGATACAGGATGAAGCTTATGATAAAGAATTTGGACTCACGCGCAAGGAACGACTCAAAAAGATGTGTTTAGAAGAAGTTATAGATGAAATTTTTGTTGTACGTTATGATGTTTTTTTACAAATTTGTCAACAATTTCATATTCATGGTGATAATCCCAGCAGTCAATATTTGGCTTTAAAACAGAAAATTGAAAAAGGATATACAACCTTACATGAACTTTTGTATCATGAACTTGTCCAAGGGAAATAAATAAAAGCAAACTTCCTTCAAGAAGTTTGCTCTCTGTTTATTTCTTTTTAATTGTAATTCCAATTTTTCTTTCTACTTTTGCAAGTTTCTTTCTGGCAATAACTCTTGCTTTTTGAGCTCCTTCAGTCAAAATGTCATCTAAATATGATCCACTCATGATTTCATGATAACGAGCCTGAATTTTTTCTAATTCTTCTCCTAAAACCTCAGCTAAATCATTTTTAAATTCTCCATATCCTTTACCATCATATTGTTTTTCAAGATCTTCAATAGATTGATTAGATAAAATAGAATAGATTTCTAATAAGTTAGAAATACCTGGTTTATTTTCAGGATCATAATGAATATGTCCATCACTATCTGTAACAGCAGATTTGATTTTCTTTTTTGAAACCTGAATGTCATCGAGAATATAGATAGTTCCTTTTCCATTTTCATCAGATTTAGACATTTTCTTTTCTGGATTCTGTAAATCCATAATACGCCCACCAACTTTAGTCACCAGTGGTTCAGGTATTTTGAAAGTTTCACTATAACGTGAGTTAAATCTTTCTGCAACATCACGACATAGTTCAACATGTTGTTTCTGATCTTCTCCGACAGGAACAAAATCTGGATCATACATTAAAATATCAGCGTTCATTAGTGATGGATAATTAAAGATTCCCGCACCAATGACATCATTTTTAGCTTTTTTGTCTTTATATTGTGTCATACGAGAAAGTTCACCCATAGAAACCATACAACCTAAATACCAACCTAATTGGGCATGTTCTAAGACATCTGACTGTAAAAAGAGTGTCACTTTTGTTGGGTCTAAACCAGCAGCAATATATAAAGCAATCAAATCTTTTGTATTCTGTCTTAAATCAGCAGGTTTCTGATAGATTGTCATAGAGTGTAGATTAGCAATGAAAATAAACATTTCATATTCATCCTGGTAAGATACAAACGGCTTGATAGCTCCAATATAGTTTCCTAAAGTCACTCGCCCAGTAGGCTTGATTCCACTTAACATTCTTTGCATTGTTATTCCTCCTTCAAATAAAAAAACGTCCTAACAAAGGACGTTATAATGCGCGGTACCACCTTTATTCATATCAGACTGATATGCTCTTTATCTTAACGCGATTAACGAAAGATGACTGATGCCATCTTTAGCTCCAGAATCCCAATTCATTATAAGTCACGGCCTGTTTTCATCGCCCACAGACTTTCTTAAACATGAAATTATAACTACTCCATTCCTTCGTTGCTTTAGGAGTATTATAAAATGAAAAAAGGGATAAATCAATAGAATCATAAAAAATAATTTCATAATTCAAGAAAATGATGTATAATGATGAAGCAAGGAGATGATGTAATGATTAGAATTTATACTGCGCCAAGTTGTGCCTCATGTCGTAAAGTGAAAGCATGGCTCAAAGAGCATCAGATTCCTTATGTTGAAAAAAATATTTTTTCTACATTATTACGTGAAACTGAGTTAAAAGAACTTCTAGAAAGAAGTGAAAATGGAACAGATGATATTATTTCTAAAAGATCAAAAATTATTAAAGAAAATCAGATAAATATAGATGATATGTCTATTAACGAGTTGATTCATTTCATACAGAAGAATCCTTCTGTTTTAAAAAGACCAATCATTATTGATGAAAGACGCTTTCAGGTAGGATATAATGCCGAAGAAATTCGTGCTTTTATTCCTCGTGAATTAAGACGATTACAGGAATGCAGTAACAGTGATTTCTGTCCGCAATTCACAGATATTAAAGAACAATATTATCAGGATCAAAAGTGTCAGGATGGTTGTGAATGATAAAGCATATGTTTTCTACAAGAAGACATATGTTTTTTAATGAAAAAAAGCTTTTTGTTTATATTTATGTATATTTTAAGAGAAAGTGGTATACTAGCTGTAAATATTTTGATTGAAGGGAAAGGAGTTGATAGATGATGAAAAGTAAGATATCTCAAAAGAAAATGGGGAAAATCATGGTTATGTCTTTTGTGATTGTAATCATTCTTTTAGGGGTTGGTATTTCTTTACGTATACATTTAAATAATATTGTGAAAGAAAGTGCGATGACTCAAGTTAATGAAGAAATTGAACAATATGCTGAAACCTTACAACAGCAATTTAATAATGATTTTCAAATTCTTAAATCATTTGCCAGCTTTTTTGAAATTGATAAGATTTATGAAAATCAGCAATTTCCAGATATCCTGAAAAAAGCCAATGAACAAAATGATTTTATGACGATGATGTTTTTCAATCAGGATAAACAAGGAATTATCGCAAATTTGAATCAAGATTCTATCTCTTATCAGTCATTATCAGATGTCCAATCTGAGATTTAGGATGTTGCGCAAAAAGCACTTGCAGGCAATCAAAATGTTTCTAATATTTTTCAAAGCCAGTTTTCGAATAAAATGGTTTTTGCTTATGGAATTCCTATCTACCGTGATAACCAGATTATCGGAGCATTAACAGCAACTAAAACAATAGCACTGTTTATGGATGCAGGGGCTGGAAAAGGAATTTTAGGTGGCGATACA
Source organism: Massilimicrobiota sp. mt181 (assembly GCF_055420065.1). Lineage (NCBI taxonomy): Bacteria > Bacillati > Bacillota > Erysipelotrichia > Erysipelotrichales > Erysipelotrichaceae > Massiliimicrobium > Massilimicrobiota sp. mt181. The sequence continues at coordinate 37,220 of NZ_JBVAYN010000002.1, read as the reverse complement.
TATGCTTACATAACAGATTCAAATGGTTCTTTTTTGATGAATTCACAATATGATATTTTTGGACAGGATCATGTCTTGACACAACCATTTTTTAAAGAGGGAGAATTGGAAAATACTAAGGAGAAACTGGCAAATTATGAGGATGTCTCTTTTTCGTTTGAATATGAAGGAAATAGATATTATGCAATGTTAAAACCACTAGGTGTTAATGATTGGTATATTCTTTGTGTGAATATGCTGACTGAATCAAGTTTGTTTGTGGATAGAAATATTCGCGTTGTGAGGATGTTATTTTTAGGAGTCATACTTTTGGTTATGGGATTATTAGTGTATGGATATTATATGATTCGAAAAAGTAATAAGAACTACAACAGACAGCATATATGGATCCTTTGACTGGCACAAAAAATCTGCATTATTTTACTATGTTAGGAAAACAGTCTTTTGATTTTGACTCACATTGTAGTGTTGCGGTCTTGAATATTCGACAATTTAAGTTTTTTAATGAAATATTTGGACATGATCAGGGAAATCAGTTATTGATACATGAAAAGAAGATTATTGAAAAGAATTTAAATGGAGATGAGTTTTTCTGTCGAGATACAGCAGATCAGTTCTATATCTTTTTTAAGGAGACAAGGACAGATGTTTTGAGACAACGTTTAGAAAAAATAATGGATGAAGTTGTTCAATATGTGGATTTGTTGCATACAAATTATCATTTGAAAATCCAATGTGGTGTTGCTATTTCTAGTGAGAAATTTATCTTAGATACGCATTTCGATCATCTGATGGTGAGAGTCATGTTTGCATTAGCAAAATCAAAAGAAAATATGCTTTCTAATATATGGTTTTATGATGTTGAGCTACATGAACAGGAAATTATCGATAATTATATTGAAAGTCATATGGATCAGGCTTTGCGTGATCACGAATTTCAACTGTTTTTACAACCTAAGATTTCATTAAAAGATGGAACACTCAAAAGTAGTGAAGCTTTAGTCAGATGGGTGACGCATGAAGGACGTATGTTATTCCCTAATCAATTTATTCCTATTTTTGAAAAAAGTGGTTTTTGCATTCAATTGGATTTATTCATGTTTGAACAAGCTTGTATACAAATTCATGAATGGATAAGTCAAGGTATTGAACCAATAAGCATATCGGTAAATCAATCAAAGTTATTATTTTATGAAGTGGATTATGTGGAACGATTAAAACAGCTTGTCGATCAGTATCAGGTTCCAGCACATCTGATAACTTTAGAAATTTTAGAAGATCTGGTTGCTGATAACGTAGAGGAAGTTAATGAGAAGATTCATTTGTTGCATAAAATTGGTTTTAAGGTTTCAATGGATGATTTTGGTAGTGGATATTCATCTTTAAATATATTAGGTAAACTTGATATCGATGAATTAAAGATTGATAGAGGTTTTTTACAGGAAATATTTAATAAGAATAATGATAAGACAAGAATGATTGTAGAAGAAATTATTAAATTATCTCAAGCTTTATCCATTTCTACAGTTGTTGAAGGTGATGAGACACAAGAATGTCATGAGTTGATGAAATCATTTGGTTGTGATTATGGACAAGGCTATTATTATCATAAACCTATCAGTAAGTCTGAATTTAATGAGCGATATATGCAAAAGAAGAAAGAATGACAGTTTTTTCTCACTTGAGAAAAGACTATCTTCTTTCTTCTTTTCATTATATAATAAAAACGGAAGGTGAATAAAATGTGGGGTATTATTGCGACTTGGCGTATGGCTAAGGAAGGGATAGAAAAGGCAGAAGATATATTGAAAAATCAGGGAAATGCTGGTGATGCTATTGAAATAGCAATCAAAGAAGTTGAAGATTTTCCTTATTATAAATCTGTTGGATTTGGTGGTTTGCCTAATGAAGAGATGGAAGTAGAACTGGATGCAGCCTATATGAATGGTGATACACTCAGTGTTGGTGCAGTGGCAGCTATAAAAGATTTTGCGAATCCGATTTCTATTGCCAGAAAATTATCTCATGAAAAAGTGAATAATATTTTAGTTGGAGAAGGGGCTGAAAAATATGCCAGTCAAGCAGGATTTGAAAGAAAAAACATGTTAACTGATCGTGCCAAAATTCATTACTATAATCGTCAAAAAGAAATGCTTGAGGATATTGTGCCTTATGATGGGCATGATACAGTAGGAATGGTTTGTCTGGATTCTTTTGGAAAAATGACAGTAGCCACATCAACAAGTGGGCTATTTATGAAGAAAAAAGGACGTGTTGGAGATTCACCAATCATTGGTTCTGGCTTTTATGTGGATTCACAAATTGGCGGAGCTTCAGCAACAGGTTTAGGAGAAGATCTGATGAAAGGATGTATTTCGTATGAAATTGTGAGACTCATGGAAGAAGGTATGCATCCTCAACAGGCCTGTGAAAAAGCTGTTTTTCATTTGGATCATCAATTAAAACAAAGACGTGGGCATGCGGGTGATTTATCAGTTATAGCAATGAATAAAAACGGACAATGGGGTGTCGCAACAAATATTGAAGGCTTCTCTTTTGTTGTTTGCTTGCCTCATCAAAAGCCAACTGTTTATTTAGTCACACAGCAGGATGGACATTGTCACTACCATGAAGCTTCAAAGCAATGGCTGGATGAGTATATGCAAACACGCATGGCACCTCTCAAAAGAAAATAAAAAGGAGGATATTTTATGAAGGCAATGATTGAAATTTGCTGTGGCAGCTATCAGGATGCTTTGGCGGCCTGGAAAGGTGGAGCAAAACGTATTGAACTCAATAGTGCTTTGGCGTTGGGTGGCTTAACGCCCTCTTTAGCGAGTTTAATTTTAACTAAACAAAATACAGATTTAAAAGTTATTACAATGATTCGCCCTCGAGGAGCAGGTTTCTGTTATAGTGAAGAAGACTATGAAATCATGAAACAGGATGCTCAAATCATGCTGGAACATGGGGCTGATGGACTGGCCTTTGGTTTTTTGAATGCTCAAGGTTTTATAGATATCAAACGTACTCAAGAATTTGTGGAATTGATACATTCTTATCACAAAGAGGCTGTTTTTCATCGTGCTTTTGACTGTGTTGAAGATCCTATCAAAGCCATTGAACAACTCATTGATTTGGGTGTTGATCGTCTTTTAACAAGTGGCTTGAAAGCAAAAGCTGTAGATGCTTTGGATTTGTTAGAAAGACTGCAAAGAGAATATGGTCAAGATATTGAAATTTTAGCAGGAAGTGGTGTGAATGCTTCCAATGTTTTAGAGATTTTAGAAAAAACAGGTCTGAATCAGGTGCATAGTTCCTGTAAAGATTGGGTGAGTGATCCAACAACAATACAAAAAGATATTTCTTTTGCTTATGCTGAGTCACCTCATCAGGAAGACTATGAAATCGTGAGTCAAAAACTGGTTGAAAGATTACTTGCAGAAATTCAAAAATAGTCATGAGTTTTCATTCTCATGACTATTTGCATATGCCTGAAAGGCACGAACAACTTTACTCAAACAATTGTGTTGATAAGACAAATGATAAGGTTCAATGATTTTTAAGAATTGCTCAAAACCTTGTTTTTCATCATAGACTTCAAACTCTAATTCAAAATCATGCTGATGTAAATAAGTATTTTCATCTAAAGAAAGAATACCCTCAGGTAAGCGAATATCATAGCGATGTGTTGTGAGTGAAAAAAGATGTTGTAGTTCATTGAGGGCGATGCCTTCCTGCTTTAAAATATCTGTAATTTCATTGTGCAGCTGATGCTGATAAAACAAATCTTTTTCCTCTTCACTTAAGGGAATATTGGTTTCTATACGATGATTATGATAAGGCCTTTTTAAAGTCAGTTCATAATGATTGTTTTTTGTTCTGATGCGCAGCATCATTTTTTTAGCTGTTAATAGAGGATGAGAAAAATAATCATTGATTTGTATATAATCTGACTCAATCCTTTCTTGATAATCTTTAAGAATCTGTTGAAAGATATCTTGTGTGAGTAAAATTTTATATTCGATTTCTATTTGTTGCATAATGATCACCTGTTTCTATTTTATCTTGTATTGTAATTTATTGCAATTTCTATATAATTATATCATAAGAAATAAAAGGGGTGGTAAGAATATGAAAACATATGCGATTGTATGTAAACAAGATCCCCAGTCACTATCTTTAAGTGAAAAATTAAAGGCACAGTTAAATGATATTCTCATCTATGATGAAGAACATCCTGAAATGGTTATTAGTGTTGGTGGGGATGGGACAATGCTGTATAGTGTTCATAAGTATATGGATCAATTAGAGCGTGTTGCGTTTATTGGTATTCATACAGGGACATTAGGTTTTTTAACGGATTATCAGCGTGATGAATATCAGCAGTTGATTGATGATATTCGAAAAGGTGATTATCTGATTTATGAACGTCATTTATTAGAAGTTAAAACAAAAGAAGAAAAATATCTGGCTTTAAATGAAGTCAGAGTTGAAAATAATCGTCGCTCACAAGTGATTGATGTTTATATTAATGATGATTTTTTTGAAACATTTAGGGGCAATGGTTTATGTGTATCAACAGCTTCAGGTTCAACCGCTTATAATAAATCGCTTGGGGGTGCAGTGATTAATTCTAATGCTGGCCTGATGCAGTTAAGTGAGATAGCCGGTATTCATCATAATGCCTATCGTTCTCTTGGGTCTCCATTAATTTTAGATAAATCTCATACAATTCATTTGCAGTCTCAAAGTTATCAGGGAGCTATTCTAGGGGTGGATCATCTGGTCATTGATTTAAAAGATAAAGATAGTATTGATATTGCGATGGCCAATCAAAAAGCACGTTTTTTACAATATAAAAGAGTTCCTTTCACAAAACGTTTAAAAAGAGCTTACTTACGTTCATGAAAAGACAGTGGATTATTTCAAAACAGGATCATCAATCAAGAATTGATGATTTTCTCTTTCGACAGGGAATCAGCAAAAAGGCATTAAAAAGTATTAAAATGAAAGGAGAAATCCTTGTTGATTACCAACATCGCACTGTTCGTTATCTTTTAAATGCAGGAGAAACATTAATGATTCACTATCCTCCTGAAGAAAATACAATGCAACCTTACGATTTTCCTTTGAAGATTGTCTATGAAGATGACTATTTACTGGTGATTGATAAACCATCCGGCTTGCCTTCGATTCCAACCAGAACGCACCCCTTTTGTACTCTAGCGAATGCTTTAACATTTTATTATCAACAAATAGGTTTAACGTCAACCATTCATTTGGTCAATCGTTTGGATAAAGAAACCAGCGGACTCATGATTGTCGCAAAATATCGTTATATTCATGATAGAATGATGAAAGATTTAAAGCATATTGATAGACGTTATCGTGCCCATGTTCGAGGAATTGTTACAAGTGATGGCAGTATTCGCTTGCCTATTTATAAACAAGATAAGCAGATGAAACGCATGATTGATGAACGTGGCAAAGAGGCCTGTACACATTATCATGTGCGAAGAATTGAGAATGGCTGCTCCTTGGTGGAGATGAAACTAGAAACAGGTAGAACCCATCAAATTAGAGTTCATATGGCTTCAATAGGCCATCCATTAATAGGAGACTCATTATATGGGGATGGTTTAGGTCATTTTGATTTGGACAGTTATCAGGTAGGTTTTATTCACCCTATTACAAAACAATGTATTGTGATCATAAAAAAAGCAGCACATGATGAGTAAACTCATTTTGTGCTGTTTTCTATTGAACAATAGATCTGTTTTTCATAATGTTATTTTGTGAATTCATATCAATAAATAAAGCAATGGCTATCATATAAGATAAAAGTGAAGAACCTCCATAAGAAATAAAAGGAAGTGTAATACCTGTAATAGGAAGTAATCCTAAGATCATACCCATATTCCATAATTGCTGGAATAATAACATACCGATAATACCCATAGTCATGAATTTATCTCGATAATCTGTTGAGTCTAATCCAATTTTTAAGACAATCACATCTAAAGCAACAATAGCACAGATGGTAATCAATCCACCAACAAAACCATAATCAGTCAAAATCACAGCAAAAATAAAGTCAGTTTGTGCTTCAGGGAAAACTTTAATGACGGATTGAAAACCATGACCAAATAATCCGGCACTGCCATAAGAAAGTAATGAATTAAATAACTGATAACCTTCTTTATTATAAGTTCCTTCAGGATCGAGCCAGCCATAGAAACGATCAACCTGATGAGAACTTAAAAGTTTTTCAAAAATATCTGGCTGATAAACAAAAAGATAAGCTCCTATGATAATCACAAAAGCAACTAGACCACCACCAAAAACAAACCATTGCTTTCTCAGTCCACTAGAAAAAATGACAAAGGCTGCACCTACCAGCATAATCAACACAACCCCTGTATCATTCTGTAATAAAACCAAGATAGCAGGAGGGACAACAATTTTCATACATTTCCAGATATAACGTAGCTCTGTTTCAGTGGTATGAATTAAGTAGTAATCATTATGTTCCTTTGTCATACGGGCTAAAGCTACGACAATGGCAATTTTCATAAATTCAGATGGCTGAAAATTGAAGAAAGGAAAATTAAACCAAGAAGTCGCACCACCAACTGTACTGACAATAGGAATAATATGGTGCTTGAGCCATATTTTTGTATAGATAATATGCTCAATGGCCAAAATAATAAGGAAAACCATTAATACCCAATAAATAATCCATATTTTATCATAAATCTGATCTTTTCCTATTTTATATATAATAAAAACCATGACTGCTGAAATTATATAAAAAGCGCCTTGTTTTAACCAGAGTGTTTCTGGATTCCCAACCTTATTAGAAATCATCGGAGCAGCACTTAATATAGCGAAACAGCTGATACAACAAATGATTCCCATAATGAAAATCAATGGTTGTTCACGACACAGGTTTTTGATTCTCTCCATGATATTGCTCCTTTCTTTTTTTATCTTCTTATAGTATACTATAAAAAAGAAATACTTCAATCAAAAAAGGATGTGAGATTATGGATGTTGAATATATTTTTGTGATTATAGCAATCATTGTTGCTTTGATTTTACTTTATTTTGGTTTTATTCATTTTATAAAAAATAAACGTTTAGATCAGGATGTGAAATCTTCTCTTCCTATTGATGAATTGTTAATAGCATTAGGTGGAAAAGATAACATTAAGGAAGTCCGTAGTACGGCTTCTAAAGTCACTGTATCTTTAAATAATCAGCAGCTTGTTGATATTGAGAAGATTAAAAGTTTAGGAGCAAGTGGTATTGTAGAGGGGCGCGAAAATCTATCGATGATTTTTGGTAAACAATCGGAAAATATTGAAGCAGATTTGAAGAAATATATAGGTTAGTCTATATATTTTTTTGTTTTTTTTAAGCATATAATTAGCATTTCAAAAAAGAATCTGTTATATTAAACCTGTCAAGTTCCAGCGACTCATTTGATAGTGTAAATTTGCGAAAAAAAACAAGTTATTTTATTGTTTCAGTAGTATATTAGTGCTATAATGAATGAGTAAAAAACAAACAGGGGGTTTAGAAAATGACATTTAAAGAAAAATGGAATGATGCTTGGGATGGTTTCCAAGCAGGGAAATGGAACAAGGAAGTGAATTTAAGAGATTTCATTCAATTGAATTACACACCTTATGATGGTGATGACTCTTTCTTGGTTGGGCCTACTCAAGATACAAAAGACTTATGGGCACAAGTTATGGATTTGACTAAAAAAGAAAGAGAGGCTGGTGGAGTATTAGATATGGATACAAAAATTGTATCTACATTGACTTCACATGATGCTGGTTATTTAGACAAATCTAAAGAAAAAATTGTTGGTATTCAAACAGACAAACCATTCAAAAGATCTTTACAACCATTTGGTGGTATTCGTATTGCTGAACAAGCTTGTGAAACAAACGGATATAAAGTAGATCCTGAAGTTTCATATATTTTCAGAGAATATAGAAAAACACATAATCAAGGTGTTTTCGATGTATATACTCCAGAAATCAGAGCTTGTCGTTCTGCACATATTATCACTGGTTTACCTGATGGATATGGACGTGGACGTATCATTGGAGACTACAGAAGAGTTGCTTTATATGGTGTTGATAAATTAATTGAAGATAAGAAAAATCAATTTGCAACAACTGAAAAGAGAATGACTTCTAAAGTTATTCAATTACGTGAAGAATTAAGCGAACAAATCAGAGCTTTAGGTGAATTAAAAGAAATGGCTGCAAAATATGGTTTTGATATTTCTAAACCTGCGACTAACTGTCAAGAAGCTATTCAATGGTTATATTTTGGATATTTAGGTGCAGTTAAAGAACAAAATGGTGCAGCAATGTCTTTAGGACGTACTTCTACATTCATTGATATCTATGTAGAAAGAGACTTAAAGAGAGGATTATTTACTGAAGAACAAATCCAAGAATTTATTGATCATTTCATTATGAAATTAAGAATTGTTAAATTCGCAAGAACTCCAGAATATAACTCAATCTTTGCAGGAGATCCTACTTGGGTAACTGAATCAATCGGTGGTGTTGGTGTTGATGGACGTCATATGGTTACTAAGACTTCATTCAGATACTTACATACATTATCTAACTTAGGAACTGCTCCTGAACCAAACATGACAGTTTTATGGTCAACTCGTTTACCAGCAAACTTCAAAGCATTCTGTGCAAAAACTTCAATTGAAACTTCATCAATTCAATATGAAAATGATGACTTGATGAGAGTTACTCATGGTGATGACTATGCAATCGCATGCTGTGTATCTTCAATGAGAGTTGGAAAAGAAATGCAATTCTTTGGAGCGCGTGCTAACTTAGCTAAATGTTTATTATACGCTATCAATGGTGGTGTAGATGAAAAAACTAAGAAACAAGTTGGACCTAAATACAGACCAGTTGAAGGTGATTACTTAGATTACGAAGATGTTAAATCTAAATTCATTGATATGATGTCTTGGTTAGCTGGTGTTTATGTTAATGCATTAAATATCATTCATTATATGCATGATAAATATGCTTATGAAAGAATTCAAATGGCTTTACATGATAGAGATGTAAGACGTTATTTTGCAACAGGTATTGCTGGTTTATCAGTTGTTGCTGACTCTTTATCAGCTATTAAATATGCAAAAGTAAAATGTATTAGAGATGAAGATGGTGTTGTTGTTGATTACGAAGTAGAAGGAGATTTCCCTAAATATGGTAACGATGATGACAGAGTTGATGAAATTGCAACTTGGTTAGTTGAAACATTCATGGAAATGGTACGTTCTCATCATACTTATAGAGATTCTTATCCAACAACTTCAATCTTAACAATTACTTCTAACGTTGTATATGGTAAGGCTACAGGTAATACTCCTGATGGAAGAAAAGCTGGTCAACCATTTGCTCCTGGTGCTAACCCAATGCATGGTAGAGATTCTCATGGTGCTATTTCTTCATTATCATCAGTTGCTAAATTACCATTCAAAGATGCACAAGATGGTATTTCAAATACATTCACTGTTATTCCTGGTGCTTTAGGAAAAGATGATCAGGTTTTCGCTGGTGACTTAGATATTGAATCAATCAAAGAAGGAAACCTTGACAAATAGAAAGAAGTGAAAAGATGGCTACTCAAAAAGAAATTGATGAACTAGTCAAAATGTTAGATGCGCGTATGAGCGATGGTTCAGGTCACATCAATGTGAAAGTGAACGAAGATGCTCATATTGAAATGGAAGAAGTCTCTGTTGTGTCAAAGATGGATTGTGATAGTGGTGATACTGCTTGTAAAATTCCTAATTTGCCAATGGATGACGATGATCAATTTTAAAGGAGGAGAAAAATCATGGCTGCAAGTGAACAACAAGTTGAAAATTTAGTTGGAATGTTAGATGCTTATGCTACAAAAGGAGGACATCATTTAAACGTTAATGTTTTAAACAGAGATACTTTAATTGATGCTCAAAAACATCCTGAAAAATATCCACAATTAACTATTCGTGTTTCTGGATATGCTGTTAACTTTGTTAAATTAACAAAAGAACAACAGGATGATGTTATTTCTCGTACATTCCACGAATCAATGTAATGAGGAAAGAGATGCTCACAAACGAGCATCTTTTTTTCTGAAAGAAATAGAACATATAAAATGATATTTTGATATAAATATGTTAAAATAATAAAGAAAGTTGGTGAGATGATGAAAGGATATATTCATTCTTTAGAAAGTTGTGGAACTGTTGATGGACCGGGGATTCGTTTTGTAGTCTTTTTCCAGGGTTGCCCAATGCGTTGTTTGTATTGTCATAACCCGGATACATGGAAACCTCATACAGGAACACAAATGAGTGTTGAAGACATTTTAAAAGAATTTAATACAAAGAAAGAGTTTTATAAAAATGGGGGAATCACTTGCACGGGTGGTGAACCAATGATGCAGATTGATTTTCTAACAGAATTATTTGAAAAATGCCATGAAGAAAATATTCATACATGTTTGGATACATCAGGGATTACATTTAATGAAAATCCTGAATATCTAAAGAAGTTGGATCGTTTATTGGCAGTGACAAATCTCGTGATGCTGGATATTAAGCATATCGATCCTGAGGAACATAAAAAGCTGACTGGACAACCTAATGATATGATTTTAAAGTTTGCGAAATATGTAGATGATAAAGGGATCGATTTATGGATACGTCATGTTGTGGTGCCTACTATTACACAAAACGATGAATATCTGTATCGTTTAGGACAATTTATTGCAACATTGAAACATGTGAAAGCCTTAGATGTTTTACCATATCATACAATGGGTGTTGTCAAATATAAGAATTTAGGCATGGACTATCCGCTTGATGGTATTCCTCCTTTGGATAAGAAAGATGCTATTGAGGCGAGAGAAGTTGTTTTAAAAGGTATGAAAGATGCATTGAATCATAAATAGACACCTGGGTGTCTATTTATTTTTTAGGAGAGAAGATAATGAATATACAGGAATTACAGACACAATTAGATCAAATGTATGCCAGTAATGATTTGGATCAGGCTTATCAGTTCTTAATGGAACAAGCTAATATGGCTATTCAAAAACAAGACAATCAAGCACTCTTATTTTTACTCAATGAAATGATTGGCTATTTTCGTGTAACATCACAATTTCAGTTGGGAAATCAGATTGCATCACAGATTTTGAATATTATACAATCATGTGGTCTTGAAGCAAGCATTGATGGTGCGACATCTTATATTAATATCGCAACATTCTATCGTGTTCAAGGAAGATACCAGGAAGCATTAAGACTTTATCAAAAAACAAAAGATATCTATGAGAAATGTTTAGGTGAAAACAATGAACTTTATAGTGCTTTTTATAATAATTTGAGTCTATTGTATCAGGAGATGGGAGATCATCAAAAGGCAATCTCTATGCAGAAAAAGGCTTTGGCTATTGTTGAAAAACTGGATGACTGTCGCATCGAAGAAGCGATTGCGCATACGAATTTATCACAGATGTATTTGGCAGTTCATGATTTAAAAAATGCTGATGATCATTTGAATTGTGCTATTGCCTTATTTGAAAAATATGGGCCTGATGATCCCCATTATTTTGCTGCCTTAGCCGCAAAAGCACAGAGCTATTATGCGCAAAAAGAGAATCAGAAAGCGATTGATATTTATCAACAGGTTTTACCATTGATTGAACAGGTTTATGGTCAAAACAAGGATTATCAGACAATCTTAAAGAATATCGAAGAAATTCAAAAAGAAATGGCAACAATCCAAGGTCTTGATCTCTGTGAAGCTTTCTATCATCAATTTGGTGAGCCAATGATTGATCAGCAATTTGCTGATATTAAGCCTTATATGGCGATAGGTCTTGCAGGAATGGGTTCAGATTGTTTAGGTTATGATGATGAGATTTCTCATGATCATGATTTTGGACCGGGTTTTTGTATATGGCTACCAAAACATATTTATCAGCAATACGGACAAGCTATTCAAAAGGCTTATGATGAGCTTCCTTTGGAATTTATGGGTATTCCAAGAATCACATCACGCCAAGGAGAACATCGTGTTGGTGTGTTTGAAGTGGAAAGTTTTTTTGAGCAGTTTTTAAGACAAATACCACAAACATTGGAAGATTGGTTATATGCTGATGAAAATGCCTTGTTGGCATGCACGAATGGTCGTATTTTTGAAGATCATTATGGGAAAGTGACAGAAATAAGAAAGTATTTAAGCTATTATCCAGAAGATGTCAGAATCAAAAAAATTGCTCGTGCAATTGCGAAAATGGCACAGTCGGGGCAATATAATTATGCAAGATGTATGCAACGTCACGATGAAGTTGCTGCAGGACTTGCTTTGTATGAATTTATTGATCAGACATTATCTGTTGTTTATTTGCTCAATAAGAAATATAAACCTTATTATAAATGGAGTTACTATGGTTTAAAGGATTGTTCTATTTTGCATTCAGTAGCTGATGGGATTCAGGAATTGGTATCTTTACCATCACAAAGTCAGCATTGGGAAACAAGACATATAGGAATCAACACAGACGATCAGAAGGTTGTCATGATTGAAAAAATATGTCAAATGGTTATGAGTGAATTACATCATCAGGGATTATCTACAAGTGATGATGATTTTCTGGAGAATCATACTTTAGAGGTTATGTCACATATTCAAGATCCACTGATGAAATCAAAACATGTTATGGAGGGGTAGTATGGTAGAAGACATTGTTAATTTAGAATGGGAATTTTTTCAGCAGGTTCATCATATTGATGGCCGTGCCAGTTGTCAGGATGATTTTGAAACATTTTATTTACAAAGAAAGAGTCAATTTGAAGCTTTTGATGAAGATGTCCAAAAAGCCTGTTTGCGTGATTTAGAGGTTGCTAAGCAAGTGGGAAGAAATCCAGTCATGGAAAAGTATGCTTATATGATGGAAAGTACAGATCCTCAATATTATCAACAGATTCAAGATTCACTTCCTGAAGTTGATCAACAAAAAAGAGATTTAATTGATGCTATATGTGAAATGGAAGTGACAATGCGCGAGGACATGAATCAGAAATATCCATACTTGTTATCACAGGCACGATTAACACATTCTTATCAGGATGAAAAAGATGATACGTCTTTTGAGACTTATTTAAGAGGCGAACTGATGACTTATAGTGATGAGACACTTTATCTTTATGGGCAGATGGTCGTGAATATGGTCAAAAATGGTGAAAATTTAATAGAAAATATTCTGCTTCACACTGTGAAAGCTTATGGTTATTCTTCTTTGGAAGAGGCAAATAATTTTATGAAGGATAGTGAAAAGAGATAGAAGTGCTCTTTGAATTGTGCTAAAATAAATATATAGGGAATTGGAAAAAAGGAGGAATATTACCATGAAAATCTTATTATGTTGTTTGGCTGGTGTAACATCTACTTTATTTGCGACAAAATTAAAAGATGCTGCTTCAAGAAAGAGAGTTGAAGCTACAGTTTGGTCTGCATCAGAACATGCTGTAGAATACTCAAGTGATCTTGCTGATGTGATTCTTGTAGAACCTCAGTTAAAAGGATCATATGAAAAAATTAAAGCAGATAACCCTGATAAACCAGTCATTTTAATTAGCGATGACGACTTTAAGAATTTCAATGCACAAAAGATTTTTGATATGGCATATGATGCTTGTCAGAAATAATAGGAATGAAAAAGAATGAATAGTGCAACTATCCATTCTTTTTAGATGTTTGATGAAAAAAATTATTTGTTTGATAGTCTTTTGTCTTTGTCTAATGGGATGTCAATCAAAAATCTTAACTGAAAAGACGTCATTAAAAATCATTGTTGCTAGTGATTTACATTATTTTCTTAAAGATTATTATCAGGATTGTGAATGGTTTGAAGAATCCATGTTGTATGGTGATGGAAAAATGGTGACATATGGTGATGAAATTGTCAATGCATTTATAAAAGCTGTGATCAAAGAAAAGCCTGATATTGTCCTTTTAACTGGCGATTTGACTTTTAATGGTGAAATAGGCAGCCATCAACAGTTAGCTCAATTACTTACGCAAATCACAAAGCAGAATATTCCTGTAGCCGTTATTCCCGGTAACCATGATATTGATAATATATATACCAAAGGTTATGGTCAAGATGATTATTTTGATGTTGATAATATTGATGCACAAACTTTCCGTGAAATCTATCATAATTTAGGTTATCAGCTTGCAAGTGCAACACATGCAGGTTCTTTAAGCTATCGCATTGATTTGAATGATGATTATGTTCTATTGATGATGGATTCAAATGCTCATGAACTGACAAAAATGACATTAGGAGCTGGAGGATTTTTTACTGATTCCACGATGCAATGGTTAAAGCAACAACTCTCAGATATCCAAAGTCAGGGAAAGATTCCATTAGTGGCTATGCATCATAATCTGGCCATTCACAATGAATTGTTGAATGAGGGATATACGATTCAAGATCATGAGAGTATTGCAGAACTTTTTGCGGAGTATCATGTCCCTTTTGTCTTAAGTGGACATATTCATTGCCAGAATATTCGTGAAATTCAAGGCATTTATGATATTGCTTCTTCATCTTTATTGGATGCCCCTTTACAATATGGAATCATTGAACTTGATAATCAAAATATGAATTATCATACAGAGTCATTACAGATTTCAGTAGATGCTAATGATTATTTTGATCAGGTCACATCTCATAGATTTGCCGATGATTTTCAAAAAATAACGGATGAAAAGAAAAGAGTAGCTATAGAAGATGTTATGATTAAGACCAATCGCTATTATTTTACAGGAAATATCAATGAATATGTTGATGAAATTAAACAAAGTCAAGGTTATCAGTATTTACAAGAAGAAGAGAATTTGGCATTTTATCAACAGTATTTAGAAAGTATGCTTAAAGAGACAGCATCATCACAACAATTGTCTTTGACTATTGAAAAATAACTTTTGACTTGCTAAGAGTTATGATAAAATAAAAGAAGATATAAGGAGGAAGAAAAGATGAGATTAGGAGCTATTGAAGCTGGTGGTACGAAATTTGTTGTGGCGATTGGAGATGAAAATGGTCATGTTTTAGAAAGGGATTCATTTCCAACAACAACACCTCAAGAAACTGTAGAAAATATCTTTCAATTTTTTGATGGAAAAGATATTGATGCTTTAGGTTTAGGCTGTTTTGGACCTATTGATCCAGATTTAAAGAGTCCAACTTATGGATACATTACAACAACACCAAAACCAGGGTGGACAAATTATAATATTGTCGGTGCATTACAGGAACATTATCCAGATTTACCAATTGGATTTGATACAGATGTTAATGGTGCAGCTTTAGGAGAAGCATATTTTGGTGCTGCCAAAGGATTGGATAGTGCTTTATATTTGACAATTGGAACTGGAATTGGTGGTGGAGCCATTGTGGAAGGTCATCTTGTTCATGGACTCTTACATCCAGAAATGGGTCATATGATTCTCGAACAAAGAGAAGATGATCATTATCAGGGAAAATGTCCATATCATGGAACATGTTTTGAAGGTTTAGCTGCTGGACCAGCAATTGAAGAAAGATGGGGAATTAAAGGGAGCGAATTGCCTGAAGATCACCCAGCATGGGATTTGGAAGCGTGGTATATTGCTCAAGCATTGGCTATTTATGTTTTAACACTTTCACCAAAGAAGATTATTTTAGGTGGTGGCGTTATGCATCAAAAACAACTATTCCCACTTATTCATAAATATCTTCAAGAAAGATTAAATGGTTATATTCAAAAGGATGAAATCACAACAGATGCTATCAAAGATTATGTTGTTTATCCTGGATTAGGAGATAATGCAGGTGTTTGTGGTGCATTGGCGCTAGCCAAAATGGCAAAAGACAGATAAGGGATGTTGAATATCCCTTTTTTTCATTGATAAAAAGAGGAAATTCTTTTCCTTGACACAAGGTCTTTCATTTTATATTCTATATATAAGAAGGGAATGAAGAACTTTTATGAATAAAAGATTATATAGATCAAAAAGAGATGTTATGATATGTGGTGTTTGTGGAGGTATTGCAGAGTATTTTGATGTTGATCCCACTATTGTCAGATTAATTGCGGTTGTTTTGATTTTAGGATGGGGATCTGGTTTGATTGCTTATTTAATTGGCGCTATCATTATTCCTAAAAATCCATATCAATAAGATGATAAACAATAAGGTATTATGATACTTTATTGTTTTTTTATATCTTTTTAAGGAGTCTTGTTCATAAAACTTCCATATTTTTTTCATTTCATTTTCACATTCTTTTGATAATATGGGTTAAAATAAGGAGAAAAAGATGAAAGAAAAAACAAAATGGATTATGTTAATGATTGTTGTGCTGATTTCTCTGATTACCATATTTATGAATCAGCCAGTTGAAACGAAAAAAGAAATACGTCATAATACAACACATAAAGAAGATATTGATAAGATTATGGATGAGGTAATTGAGAGCTATGAAGAGACAAGTATCAAAGTTTTAAGTGTTTATTATGATGATCAAAAAAGCAGGGAAACAGAAGCTGAATATATGAAAAAAGATGAGTATCAGGAAGTGATTATTGTCTTTGTAGAATTTCATACAGGTTTTTTTCATGTTCCTACTGGATTAGGTGAAAATCAGCATTATATAGATTTTGCCCATATTTATGGTCAGGATTTACAAGGACAATGGGAATGGATAGACGGTGGATATTTATAATTGGGATAGATTAAACAAATGAAATGATATAAAGAAGTTCATAAAAAAACGTATATTGATTTGGATATACGTTTTTTGGCGCTTTTATAAAAATTGTTATTTTAATCGTTGAACTCATCTGGAATAATCACACATAAGGATTGTTTTTCGACACTGATATGAATTGGGAAGGTTGTACCTTCTTCACCATCAACATCATAAATAATATCTTTGTCACATTCTATTGTTAAATTTTGCGCTTGGATATAAGTAATAAAAGGACTTTTATCATGACTGCTTAATTTATAATCTTTGAAAAGTGAAATTAAATCAGTTGTTGAACAGTTCTTGATAATCAATAAATCCAATTGTCCGTCTTGAATATTAGCATGGGGCGTAATATCTTTAAAACCACCCACTTGAGAAGTGTTGGTCACCATAAAGAGACGGGCATCTTCTTCGAAAGTTTGATCATCTGCTGTAATTTTTAAATGTAATGAAGTATGGAGTTGAGCAGGTAATTGTCTGATACCACTTATATAATAAGCCAATGGCCCAAATCGTTCTTTATCATTTTTGGAAACTTGAAAGCTGATATCACTAAACATCCCTCCAGCAATTACATTTGCAAAATAGCCATCATTGACTTTCCCAATATCAACTTTCATGGTATGGAAGTTTTGAATCATTTTGACAAAATCATCAGTAGAATGTGGCAAATGTAAATGATTCGCAAAGTCATTAACAGTGCCACCAGGTAAAATAGCAAGAGGTGTCTGCAGTTTCCTTTCAATAAAGCCACTGATAATTTCATTGACAGTACCATCTCCACCAACACTCACAACAAAATCATAATCATGTTCTTGGATTTGTAAACAACGATGATAGGCATCGTCTTTTTTTTGTGTATAAAAGACATCAACTGTTTGAACAATTTGTTTTAGTACTAATTGCCCAATGATACGATCTAACTTTTTTTGAATTGTTTTAGTCCCTGCACTTGGATTGATAATAAATAAGCATTTCATAAAATCACTCCTATTAATTATATTTTATCATTAATCAAAAAGAAGATAAACCTAAAATGGCATATCTTCTTTGGCGTATACATTATTTCTGATTAATCTTAAAAGAAGTTCAACTCCTTTTTTCATCATTGTGATAGAGACAAATTCGTATGGTCCATGGCAATAAAAACCACCAGTTCCTAGATTGGGACAAGGTATTCCTAAAAAAGATAGACGAGCGCCATCAGTACCACCACGAATAGGAATAATTTCTGGTTGTAAGCCAACATCCCTCATCGCAACTTCAACCTGTTCGATAATATGAGGATGATCTTTGATAATATCTTTCATATTCAGATATTGTTCATGCGTTGTCAGATGAACAGCTTCGTAACCATAAAAACTATTGATATAAGCTTGAATTCTTGAAAAATCATTGAGCTGATGTTTGAGTTGCATATAATCATGGTTACGGACAATGTATTCTAATCGTGTTTTTTCACAATTTCCCTGCATATGTGTTAAATGATGAAAACCTTCATAGCCTTCTGTGTATTCTGGTTTTTGTTGTGAAGGTAGCATTTGATGAAACATCATGGCGACTTCCTGAGAATTGACGAGTTTATTTTTTCCGCTTCCTGGATGAACACTTTTTCCTGTGATTTCAACAAGAACCTGATAGGCATTGAAGTTTTCAAAATGAAAAGCATTTATATCGCCACCATCAATCGTATAAGCATAATCTACTGGAAAGAGATCAAGATTGAAATGTTCTGTCCCTCTACCGACTTCTTCATCAGGTGTGAAAGCTACCATAATATCATTATGCTTGAATTCAGGATGTTTATACATATATTCAGCCATGCTCATAATAATCGCAATACCTGCTTTATCATCTCCACCTAAAAGCGTTGTGCCATCAGTTGTGATAATATCATGACCAACGACTTTATTTAAATCAGGAAATTCCCTTGGAGATAATAACATATCTGGTTGTAAAGTAATATCTTGTCCATCATAGTGACGAATAATTTGAGGGTGGATATGTTCACCACTGGCATCTGGAGAAGTGTCCATATGGGCAATCAGTCCAATGACATCGCCTTGATGATGATTATTAGATGGGATTTTCCCATAAACAACACCAAACTCACTCATTTCGACATCACATAATCCTAAGATGCGCATTTCTTCAATTAAAAATTGCGCAAATTCTTTTTGATTATCTGTTGAAGGAGATGTTGTCGCATAAGGATTGGATTGAGTAGGAAAACTGATGTATTTTAAAAAACGATTTTCTATTTTCATGATGATTCCTTCTTTCTTTCGTTATTATATCAAGAAATGCGTTTATCGACAATATCACAATATATGCTGACAATCTTATTTTTTACTAGCCAAATGCTATGATTATGATTATAATAAGGGGCGGAGGTAAAAGGATGGCAAAATATTATGCAGTGAAAAAAGGTAGACAAACAGGTGTTTTTTCATCTTGGGATGAATGTCAAAAAATGGTTAAAGGTTTTAAAGGGGCTGTTTATAAATCATTTGCTTCATTAGAAGAAGCCCAAGATTTTTTACAGGAGAAAAAACGTCCTGCAATTAATGAGCAAGGTCTGATTGCTTATGTGGATGGTAGCTATAATCAAAAAACAAGAGAATATGGCTATGGCTGTCTATTAATTGAAGGTCAACAGATGATTGCACAATTTTATGGCAAAGGAAATCATTCTGATTATGTGGAGATGAGAAATGTAGCTGGAGAAATTGCGGGAGCTCATAAAGCTATTAGTTATGCGATTGAACATCAATATCCGATGATTTGCATTTACTATGATTATGAAGGTATTGAAAAATGGGCTGAGCATTTATGGGAAGCACGTCGTCCAGGAACGAAGGCTTATCAGTCATTTGTTGATGAAAGTCGAAAAAAAATTGAGATTCGTTTTATCAAGGTTTTGGCACATAGTGGAGATTTATATAATGATATGGCAGATCAATTGGCAAAGAAAGCAGTAGGTATTCAATGAGTGAAAAAATAACTGTTTTTGATATTGAAGTCTTGAATCAGGATCCAGCAAGCCTTTGTGCAATAGGTATTGTAGAGCTTCAGGATAAGAAAATTATTTCCACATATTATTCATTAATCAAACCTAAAAATCTCAGTTATGATAGTTATCGCTACAAAATCCATCATATTAAGCCTCAATCACTGTATAAAGAAAAAACATTTGAAGAAGTCTGGAAAGATATTCATCATTATTTTGAAAATACCATTGTTGTTTCGCATGATATTCAGGGTGATATGATGAACTTGCGTGCGGCCTTAAAACAAAATCATCTTGTGTATCCTCGTTTATTAATGTCTTGTACAAATGTTCTTGCACATCTCATTTATCCAGATCTTCAAAAATATAATCTCAAAGATTTATCACAGATGATTGGTTTTGAATTTCAGGCACATCATGCTTTAGAGGATGCTAAGGCTTGTGCATATCTGTTAGTTGAAATGTTAGAACATGTTGGAGTAGAAAGCTTGTATGATTTACATCAACAATTTCATTTAGAGTTTGGCGAAATGAAAGAAAACTATTATCGTAATATCATATCAGCGGAATCTGTTCATCAGCTTTTAGAGATGAATCAGAAAGAGGATGCTTTATTGTATCATCAATCTGTTTGTTTTACCGGAAAATTAACAATGCCAAGAGAATTATTAGAAGAAAAAACAAAGGAAGTTTGTGCCTTATCAACGAATCAGGTAAGTACGCATACCAATTATCTTGTGATTGGTGGAAAAGGTTATCGAAAAGTACGTTTTGGAAAGGAAAATAAAAAAGTTCAAAAAGCCTTGCAATTGATGAAACAAGGTCAGGATTTAAGAATTATTCATGAAAAAGAATATTTAGAACTTTTAGAGGGGAGAAAAGAATGTCTATAAAAATAAGAATCGCACAAATAGAAGATGTTGAGGACATTTTAAGAATTTATGCTCCCTACGTTTTAAATACCAATATTACTTTTGAATACAATGTACCAACCTTAGACGAGATGAAAGCACGTATGCAAAAGACATTAGAAACTTATCCTTATCTGGTTGCTTTGGATGATGAACGTATTATAGGTTATGCCTATGCTTCACCATTTCATAGTCGAGCAGCTTATCAATGGGGTAGTGAATTGTCTATTTATTTAGATCAGCATTATCATGGACAATCTATTGGTAAAAAGCTTTATTCAGTATTGTTAGCTTTACTCAAATGTATGAATGTCCAAAATGTTTATGCCTGCATTACGCATCCTAATGAAAAAAGCGAAAGATTCCATGCTTTTTTTGACTTTCAGATGGTGGGCTGCTTTCATCGTGCAGGTTATAAGATGGGAAATTGGCATGATGTGATATGGATGGAAAAAGCCATTGACCATCAGCAGCATGTTGAAGCGCTGATACCGTTTTCTCAGTTAACGCATGAACAAATTGAATCCTGTTTGGCTTTGTGCTATGATAAATAAAATGAGGTGAAGAGATGGATACATTAATTATTGGAAGTGGTTTTGCAGGAAGTGTTGTCGCAAGAGTTCTTGCAGAACGTGGGGAGAAAGTGAAAATTATTGAAAAAAGAAATCATATTGGTGGGAACTGTTATGATGAGTATGATGAACATGGTGTTTTGATCCATAAGTATGGACCACATATTTTTCATACAAATCATAAAGATGTGTATGATTTTTTGTCACGTTTTACAAAGTGGTATGATTATCGTCATGAAGTAGTAGGAAATGTCTATGGGAAGATTATCCCTATACCATTTAATTTAAATACACTCATGATTGTCTTTGGTCAAGAAAAAGGAGAGCGTTTAAAACAGGAATTAATTGAGACATATGGTGAAAATGCCAGAGTGCCTATTTTAGAATTACAAAAAAATCCATCTTCAGGGATTCAGGAAGTGGCACAATATGTCTATGAAAATATATTTTTGAAGTATACGATGAAACAATGGAATCAGAAACCTGAAGAAGTTGATCAAAGTGTCACAGCGAGAGTGCCTGTTTTGATTTCTTATGATAATCGTTATTTTCAAGATCAATATCAGGGGATGCCATTAGAAGGATATACAAAATTATTTGAAAATATGTTGGATCATCCTCATATTGAGATAGAACTCAATAAAGATGCGAAACAAGATTTATCTTTTGATTTTGAATCTCATCAGATTTATTATCAGGGGAAATTATGGGAAGGCAAAGTGATTTTTACAGGAGCTATAGATCAGTTTTTTGATTGTTGTCTAGGGCAGTTGCCATATCGTTCATTACGTTTTGAGTATGAACATTATCCACAAGATCATTATCAAAGCAAAGGTGTTGTGAACTATACGGTTAGTGAAGACTTTACACGTATTACAGAATTCAAGTATTTAACAGGCCAAAAAATCTCTGGAACAACAATAGTCAAGGAATATCCAGAAATTTATCGTGATGAATCACAAGTGCCTTATTATGCGATTTTATCACCAGAAAACTTAGCTATGTATCAAAAATATGTAGATTATGTTAAAGCATTTCCTCGCTTTTATTTATTAGGTCGTTTAGCCCAATATAAATATTATAATATTGATGGAATTGTTGAAGAAGCTTTAAAGCTTGCGGAAACATTGTAGGAGGCATTTATGAAATATTTAAGTATTGCGATTCCATGTTATAATTCTCAGGATTATATGGATAAGGCGATTGAGTCTTGTCTGATATTAAAAGATGATGTTGAAATTATCATTGTGGATGATGGATCATCTGATCGTACTGCACAAATTGGTGATGAGTATGCTATGAAATATCCTGAAACAATCAAATGTGTTCATCAGGAAAATGGTGGTCATGGTCAGGCAGTGAATACTGGTTTGAAAAACGCAACAGGACTGTATTTTAAAGTTCTTGACAGCGATGACTGGTTTGATCAGTCAGCACTTGTCAAAGTCATAGAAACAATTAAAAAATCATATCAAAAAGATGAAGATGTGGATATGTTTATAGCCAATTACGTTTATGAAAAGCCAAGTGCTCATAAATCTAGTGTGATTAAATATACCAATGCATTACCACAGGATAGAACTTTCAGATGGTATGATATTAAACATTTTTATCCACAACAGAATTTATTAATGCATAGTGTCATTTATCGTACACAGCTTTTAAGAAATTGTAATCTTGAATTACCAAAACATACTTTCTATGTTGATAATTTATTTGTTTATCAACCATTACCATTTGTCAATACACTTTATTATATCAATGTAGATTTATATCGTTACTACATAGGTAGAGAAGATCAGTCTGTTAATGAAAAAATTATGATTTCACGTATTGATCAACAAATTAAAGTCAATAAATTAATGATTGATTGTTGTGATGTTATGAAATTAAAGAGTCGAAAACTAAGAAATTATATGGTGAAGTATCTGACAATGATAACAACTGTTTCTACAGTTCTGCTTTTAAAATCAGGAACTGAGGAACATCTTCAAAAGAAAGATGAACTTTGGGCTTATTTAAAAAATAAAAATCCAGAACTTTATCGTGCTGTGAAACATACATTCTTAGGATCAATGATGGAAATGGATGGTCGTATTGGTAAGAAACTCATTACAACAGGCTATGCTATTTCACAAAAATTATTTGGATTCAATTAAAATGATGTTTGTATTTATCCCCTTTTTGGGGATTTTTTTTAAATGAGAGAGAAAAGTCAAAACCAAAAAAGAGGTTCTTTCATATATAATAATATAAAAAATGATTATATGATTTGTTTCTACAAAGCATTTGTGATTAAATATAAAGAAAAAGAGGTGAAGAAGATGGAAAAAACATTAATTGGTAGAATATTAGAAATGGATCCAGCAGCCCGTCATCCTTTAAATGTTATTATCAACTATCCAGGATTACATGCTATGTTTCTATTTCGTATTTATCATTTTTTATGGAAAATGCATCTTAAACTTATTGCACGTTTATTGAGTCAGATTGCACGCTTTTTGACAGGTATTGAAATTCATCCAGGCGCAACTATTGGGAAGAGATTCTTTATTGATCATGGTATGGGAGTTGTCATTGGTGAAACGACTATTATTGGTGATGACTGTACTTTGTATCAGGGAGTTACACTAGGTGGAGTTGGAACTGGTGAGCATAAAGTCAAAAGACATCCAACTTTAAAAAATAATGTAATGGTTTCAGCAGGTGCAAAAGTTATTGGAGATGTAACAATTGGTGATAACAGTATTATTGGTGCGTCATCAGTTGTATTAAAAGATGTACCACCTAATTGTACAGTGATTGGTATACCGGGTAGAATTGTGAAAGAAAATGGTCAAAGAGTTGATAAATCGTTATAAAAAGAAACATTCTTGTTTTTGATTTTGTTCATAAAAAGCCTTCTGTTTCATACAAATGAAATAGGAGGTTTTATTATGATATCTATTGATATTCAAGCGGCTTTACATTATTATGGGCTAGGTTTATTGAAACGTGAAAATCATCTTTATTGTCTGGTAGATTTGAAAACAGGGGAATGGTATGAGAAGATGACAATTTATTATATTGAGATATTATTGAAGAATTGGAATCATTATCGAATAAATTGTTCTTGATTGAATTTTATAATATATCATGTTAGAATAAACGGGTGATAAAATTTGTTAGTTATTTTTATATAAAAATCAAATCATGTCCCAGTACCTCAGTAGGATAGAGGGTCCGCCTCCTAAGCGGAACGTCGCAGGTTCGACTCCTGTCTGGGACGCCAGAAAAGTCGCTGTAAGCCTTTATTTTTAAGGGTTTACAGCTTTTTTTGTTGATATTAAGCAATTTGTGTTGAGCTTTTGGAATATTATAGGCTGATAATCAAAAAGTGTTTAAATTTCAGAACATGAGTTGGTAAAATTTGAAATATGTTCAATCATTTAAAATATAACATTATTGTATGTATTTTAAGATATTTTGATGAGAATTGCCTATGATGTTATTGTATTTGTTCAAGAGAAAGTATGTTTTCATTTGTCTGAAGATTAATAAATTCTATTACTTTATATTTTTGTTTTGATAATAACGATTTGATAATAATAAGGGTTTGATATTTGGCAAACATATTTCCGAGGCAATTTGTACAAATATTTCTGGTTTAGGCTCCATATCATGTTCAAACCATAAAATAAAATTGTTAAATATTCCACCAGTGTGATAATATAAGGGAACCTTTGTTTCAAATTCTTTGTTGATCATGTCTACATTTTCTAAAAAATAATCATTTAATGCAGGTAATAGTAGATATGATAATTGATTTCTATGGATAATCAGGATTTCTTTTTTATATTGATAAAAGGTTTTAAAAATATGAGATAGATATTTTGATAACTGATTTTGAGAAGTTTCAGGAAGAGAAAGTATACTTTGTTTAAGAATATTGCAAAAGAAAGTTTCTATGATTTCTTCTTTAGAATGAAAATGACGATAATAAGTTGAGCGATTGACACCAGCTTTGTCTGTGATTTGTCCAATAGTAATTTGAGAAAATGGTTCTTTTTCCATGAGTAATAGTAAGGCAGTTATGATATATTTCTTCATTATTTGTGCAGTTGTATTTTTTCTTCTCATCGGCAACAAAACCTCCTTTTTGTTGCAATTTACATCACAATTCTTGTTTTTTACAAGAGAATTGTTAAAATAAAAATGCAACATTTGTTGCTTTTATTATAAAAAGTCATGAAAGTACAGTCAAGATTGTTTCATTTATAAAAAGAGATGAAAATATATTATGAGGAGATGTGACTATGAAAAAATTAATTGAAAAGCTTTATCAAATGACAACTTATATCCAACCTATGGATTTTACAATTCATCAATATTTACTTGCAACGAACCCTGCTATTTTGTTTGCGACAGGTACATATGAAGACGCAAAAAAGAATTTACCTTTTATCAAAGAAATCTTGGATGGAAGGGAACTGAAATATATTTTTGTTTCACATTTAGAAAGTGATGAATGTGGCGGGCTCTCAGTTTTTTTATCAGAATATCCTGAAGTAACTGTTTTGTGTTCTCCACTATGTGGAAGAGAATTACCAGGTTATGGATATAAAGGAGATATTAAGGTATGTCATGTGGATGAAGATTTAATTGATGGAGAGCTGGAACTTCAATTTATTGATCATCCATCAGAGGTGCATCTGCAAAATGGTTTATTATGTTTTGAAAAGAATAGTGGTCTTCTTTATAGTTCGGATCTTATGCAGCAGTATGGTCATGGTGCAGGTCAATTCATTCAAAGTCATTGGAAACAGGAAGTTGAGAAAATTGATTTGAATCGTGTGCCTAATGAAAAATATCTACATATTCTTAAGAAAAAATTATTACAAATTAATCCTCGATATATAGCTGTTGGTCATGGTTTTTGTATAAAACTGTAACAGCATATGAGAGAAGGATAAGTTTAAATAATTTTTTCAGTAAAGGAAAATTTTTCATTATTTTTTGTTTTTAAAT
Source organism: Massilimicrobiota sp. mt181 (assembly GCF_055420065.1). NCBI lineage: Bacteria > Bacillati > Bacillota > Erysipelotrichia > Erysipelotrichales > Erysipelotrichaceae > Massiliimicrobium > Massilimicrobiota sp. mt181. The sequence continues at coordinate 10,862 of NZ_JBVAYN010000002.1, read as the reverse complement.
AAGTCATATAGCACAATATTTACTTTAAGCAAATATTGTGCTATATTTGTTTTAGAAAAGAAAGTTTTTGTATAAATCAAAAGAAAATCAAAGAATTTTTGCGTATATATAAGTAGGAGATCTTTTTTATCATTCCTTGAATATTGAAAAGCTAACTATAAAAATCAAAGGAGGAATGATGAATTGAAACAGGAATATCTTGATGCATTAGAAAAATTAAGACCTATTGATAATGACTTTATGAAAGTCGTATTCAAGGATCAAAGATGTGTGGAATTATTATTGGATATTATCTTTGAGTATCAGTTTTATCTTGTAGAATTTCATATTGAAGATGAGCATAAGAATCTAGAAGGAAGATCAGTAAAAATGGATATTGTCGCTCATGATGAGTCTGGTAGAGTTGTTGATATCGAGATGGAAAAAGCATGGAAAATGCAACACCTTTAAGGGCCAGATATCTATGTCATCTTTATATGTGAACAGTTTGTATTAAAACCTGGAAAGATAGATAGACATATTCAAAGATATATAGATGGTGAAAGCTTATTTGACGATAAGGTTCATATCATCTATATCAATGCCAACATACAGGATGAAACGCCATTAGGGAAACTGATGCATGATCTGATGTGTCAAAAACCAGAAGATATGTATTATGAAGCACTGAGAAGAAGAGTGGGATATTTTAAGAATCACGAAGGAGGTAAGAAGATGATGTGTGATGTTATTCAAAAACTTGTAGAAGAAGAAAAAAAGAAAGCTGAAGAACAAGCTGAAAAGCGAGGAGAAAAACTGGGGCGTATAAAAGGAATAATTAAAATCTTATTGAATAAATTTCCTGGTATGGATTTTGACTGGGTCAAAGAATGCAATGAAGAACAACTGAATAAGATTGATGATAATATCCTTTTAGACATCAGCTACAATGATTTCTATAAATTGATTCATACTTGATTATTAAAGGGTACATCATTACTTTATAATTATTTTATGATGTGATTATGTTCAATCGTACTTAGGTACGATTTTTTCTTCGTTGATCCATTTCTCTTTTAACAAGTGTATCTTCATAATTTTGAATAATATCTTTTAAATCATCAATAACATGTAATAGATTATCAGCTTGTTTTTGTAATAAATGCAATTGCTCAATTAAAAGTTGCTTACGTTGAGGAATGGTATGTTCACCTTCATGAAATAAATCAACATAAGTTTTAATTTGTTCTACTGTTACTCCAGCTTCTCTTAATGTTTTGATGAAATTAATGCGACGAAAATCTTTTTCTTTATAAATACGATGTCCACTGGCATTTTTCTCAACAGGATCCATCAAACCAATTTTTTCATAATAGCGTAAAGTTGATGCAGCAATATTAAATTTTTGACTTGTTTGTGCAATTGATAATTGTTCTTCCATGATAAATTCCTCCATGTGTTTTATTATAAAATGTTCTGTTATGATTATCAATTTCAAAAAAGAGGTTGACTTCAAGTTAACTTTAAGTACTAAAATAAATATGGAAATGAAAGGAGAGATTTATCAATGAAAACATGGTTAATTACAGGATGTTCCAGTGGAATTGGAGCAGGAATCGCAAAAGCAGTTTTAAAGAGTGGAGATCAGGCTGTAGTTACAGCGAGAAATAAAGATAAAGTCATGGATATTGTGAAGGATTATCCAGAAACAGCATTAGCTGTTTCTCTAGATGTTTGTAATCATACGAGTATTCAAAAGGCAGTGGCAGCTGCTTATGAAAAATTTGGGACTATTGATGTTTTGGTTAATAATGCTGGCTATGGATATCGTTCTGCCATTGAAGAAGGAGAAGTGGAAGAAGTTCAAACCTTATTCAATACGAATTTATTTGGACCTATTGAATTAATTAAAGCGGTCTTACCAAAAATGAGAGAACAAAAATCTGGTTTTATTATCAATGTGACTTCAATTGCGGCTGCCAGATCAGCGATTGGTTCAGGGTATTATGCTTCATCAAAAGCAGCATTAGAATTATTGACAAATGGATTGATGAAAGAATTGGCGCCATTAGGAATCAAGGCTATGGTTGTTCAACCTGGTGCATTTAGAACAAGATTCTATGATAATGAATCACTCAAAGGAACACAAACAATGATTGATGATTATGAAAGTACTGTTGGTAAAACAAGACCAGGAAACTTTGCGAATACACATCAACAGGCAGGAGATCCTAATAAAGCAGGAGAAGTCATTGTTAATGTTGTTCATGGGGATGAACAGCCAGAGATTTTAACTTTAGGATCAGATGCAGTTGCTGCAGTTAAATCAACTTTAGAAGCCAAAATGGCTGAATTAGAAAAATGGGCTGATGTATCAGCATTAAGTGATTTTGATAAATAAAATGTATACAGTCATAGATGATGTGTGTATAAATACCATCATTGATGACTGTTTTTTCTTTTTATAGTGTGATTAATTTTATATGATATATCCCCTTTTTTTATGAAATCGTATATAATAAGAATAGATGAATTTTTGAATTGTAAGAGTTAGGAAATGAAAAAATGCTGCAAACATAATACGAAAGAGAGGATGAATCATATGAATAGAATTGAACGCAGTCGCATCAAATATGAACAATTATTTCAAACTGAACAAAAGAAGGATTTGCATGACCCAGAATTGATGGCACAGCTTCAAAGACTTATTTTTGGAGAAGTCTTTGAAATTGGGGAATTATCCAATCAACAAAGAGAGTTAATCACATGTACTGTTTTAGCAGTATTGCAGACTTTACCCCAATTAAAAGCACATGTTGGGGCAGCACTTAATGTAGGAGTGACACCATTAGAGTTAAGAGAGGCTTTTTATCAATGTGCTCCTTTTATTGGTTATCCAAGAACACTCAATGCAATTGGCGTATTCAATGAAGTGTTGCAGGAAAGACATATTGATTTGCCATTAGAAGATCAATGTGATTTTGATGATAGTGAGAGATATGAACGAGGGTTAGCTATTCAAAAGGAACTTTATGGTGATGAAATTAAAGAACGTTATCAATATTTACCAGATGAATTTGCACAGGTATTACCAAGATTTTTAACGGAGTGGTGTTTTGGTGATTGTTATACACGTCAAGCAATGGATATTCAAACAAGAGAATTATTGATATTCTGTATTTTAACGGCGCTTAATGCTAGTGGTCAATTGTATGCGCATGCTTTAGGTAATGTTAAAGTTGGAAATTCTTTAGAAATTCTATATGCTGCTTTGGTTCAATGTCTGCCATATTTAGGTTTTCCATGTATTTTCAATGCTTTCAATGCGATTAAGGAATTAGCTCAGTAGACATGTATTTATTTCAACGTATTGAAGAAATGATGATGGAATATCATGATGCCAAAAGTGTCATTGCGAAATTTTTATTAGAAGAAAAAGAGCATCTTCCTCAATACACAATGGATGATATTGCCCATTATACATATACTTCAAAATCAACTTTAGTTCGCTTTGCAAAGTTATTGGGATTTAAAGGTTGGAAAGATTTTAATCGTGCCTTGATAGAAGAAATCAAATATAGTGAGAATAAGCAGATAACAGTTGATGCTAATCTTCCTTTTCAGCCAACAGATGATTATAAGAAAATCATCAGTCAGGTTGCTGATTTACAGATTGAAACTATTATGGATACCATGCATTTGCTTCAAAAAGAAATGCTTGAACGAACAGTGATTCGTTTATCAAAAGCTAAGAAGATTATAATATTTGGAATGCGTCCTCATTGTTATAATGCGGAAAGTGTGAGATGGAAGTTTTTAAGTATTGGATTGCATATTCATGTAGCTGAAGAAGGAGAATTTGGAATGTTATCGCGAACTTTAACTCATGAAGATTGTGCGATTTTGATTTCCTATTCTGGAAATAATGTGCATAGAAATCCAATGGCATTGGTTGATATTTTCAAAAGAAATCGTGTGCCTATGATTGCAATAACAAGTGGTGGTCATAATTATTTACAACAGAATATTGATTGTGTGTTTGAATTGTCTGCTCAGGAAAGACTTTATTCGAAAATATCCAATTTTGCTTCTGAACAATCATTATTATTTATTTTGAATGTTATTTTTGCCTGCTATTTTCAAAAGGACTATTCAAAAAATTTAACTTACAAAATTGAAAATTCAAAAGTGTTAGAAGAACAAAGGCAGGCAACATTAAGACGAGTGAAAGAAGAGTAATTTTTTATTCTTCTTTTATTTTGATGTATGATGAAATGTATCAGTTTAAAATTTCATTTTATTTCATCTTTTTATGAAAGATTATTGAGAATGTGTAAAATAAAATTTCTTCTTTAAAAAAAGATGGGGGAAACATTGTTATTAAAAATAACTCATGTTAAAGTCTTCTCATAGGTAAGAAAGAGAGGATGAAGAACATGTTTTATCAGAAATTAAAAGATTTTCCTGATGATTTTTTATGGGGAGCGAGCACTTCAGCTTATCAGGTGGAAGGAGCATATAATGAAGATGGCAAAGGATTATCTGTTCAAGATGTCCATCAACCACCACAAGGAATTACCGATTTTAAAGTGGCGAGCGATCATTATCATCGATATCAAGAAGATGTTGCTTTGATGGCTGAACTTGGTTTAAAAGCATATCGTTTTTCTATTGCATGGACAAGAATTATTCCAGATGGAGATGGTGAAATCAATCTTAAAGGAATAGAGTTTTATAATCATTTGATAGATGAATTAGTAAAAAATCATATTGAACCCATTGTGACAATCTATCATTTTGATTTGCCTTTGGCTTTACATGAAAAAGGAGGATGGGCCAATCCTCAAACGATTGATGCTTATGTCAGATATGCTAAAATTTTATTTGAGAATTTTGGAGATAGAGTTAAATACTGGTTAACAATTAATGAACAAAATGTCATGATTAATCATCCTAATGCGATGAATCCAGGACGTATCCCTGATAAAAAAGAATTGTATCAGGGTTGTCATCATATGTTTGTCGCAGCTGCGAAAGCAACATTATTATGCCATGAAATGGTTAAAGACGGGAAGATAGGACCGGCACCTAATATTACAGCCATCTATCCAGAAAAATGTAATCCTGCTGATGTTATTGCAGCTGATAATTGGGAAGCTATTCGCTGCTGGTTATATTTAGATGTAGCAGTTCATGGTTATTATAATCCTTTGGTTTGGTCATATTTAGTGGAAAAAGGCTATGCGCCAGAAATCAAAGAGGAAGATATGAAAATTATTGCTGAAGCGAAACCAGATTATTTAGGAATTAACTATTATGCAACAGCAACAGTAGCTGCAGCTAAAAATGATGGTACAGACTGCCAGCCAAGAAATGGAGACCAACAAATCATGATAGGAGAAGAAGGTGTCTATCGTGCTGCGAAAAACAATTATTTGGAAATCACTGAGTTTGGGTGGATGATTGATTCTGTTGGCATGAGAGTCACCCTAAGAAGAATATATGATCGTTATCATTTGCCTATACTCATTACAGAAAATGGATTAGGGGCTAAAGATGAATTGGTTGATGAAAAAATACATGATCAATATCGCATTGATTATCTACAAAGACATTTTCATCAGACTCAATTAGCTTTAACAGATGGTGTAGATATTATTGGATATTGTCCTTGGGCTTTTATTGATTTAGTGAGTACACATCAAGGTTATGGAAAGCGATATGGCTTTGTTTATGTAGATAGAGAAGAAGATGATCTTAAAGAGCTCAAGCGTTATAAAAAAGATTCATTTAACTGGTATCAGCAGGTTATCAAGAATAATGGGAAAATGCTTTAAGGAGAGATTTTATGGAAAATAGAAGTCAAAAACATTATGGTGTCGTTGGTGTATGTTGTGGTCTGGCTGCATCGTCAATAGGTATATCTATCAATTCTTCGGGTGTGTTCTATACAGCTGTCTCAGAAAGCTTAAATATTATGCGTGGATCTTTTTCTATGCATATGACTATATTTTCATTAGTCACAGCGATCAGTGCATTTTTCATTCCAAAACTTATGGAAAAAATATCTTATAAGCTTATTTTAAGTGTGAGTGTGATAATTGCTGTTTTATCTACTGCAGCGATGTCTCTTGCAACAACGATTCCTATGTTCTATTTTTTAGGGGCCTTACGTGGACTCAGTACAAGTTTCTTTTCTATTGTTCCTTTGACACTAATTATCAATCAATGGTTTGAAAAAAATCATGGTTTAGCTACAAGTATTGTTTTTGGATTTAGTGGAATTGCTGGATCATTATGCTCTCCTGTATTATCTTACTTTATTGAGAATTTTGGATGGCAAAGTGGTTATTTGATCAAAGCAGGCATCATATTATGTCTATGCCTACCTGCTATTTTATATCCGTTTCATATCAATCCAAGAGAAGATGGCTATTTACCCTATGGACATATTGAAAAAACAGAAAGTGAGAGAAAATCTATACCTGATTTTCATTTCTTAACAATTGCTTTTATTAGTTTCTTTGTTTTTAGTTTGTTCTGTAGCTGTATTACAAGTTTTACACAACATTTTCCTGGTTATGGAGAATCATTGGGATATAGTGTGTCTACAAGTGCACTCTTATTGTCTGCAGGAATGATAGGTAATGTGGTTTCAAAACTGATTATTGGAGCTTTAAGTGATTGGCTTGGAGCTATGAAAGCGACAATGATGATGTTATTTGTGATTATGGTAGGAATTGTCTTGCTTATTTTTGGAAACAACTTTATTCTTCTGATTATCGGTGCATTTCTATTTGGTTCCAGCTATGCAATAGGAGCAGTCAGTTTACCACTACTTACTAAATACTTCTTTCAAGTTGATCATTATGCGAAAGTCTTTCCAAGTATTTCATTTGCTTCTAATTTAGGGGCGGCTATCTCTTTATCTATGGTTGGATATATTTATGATTTCTTTGGTTCTTATTTATATGGATTTGTGATTGCTTTTATTATGGTTTTCATTGGTGTTCTCTTACTTGTTATCACGCAAGTGAAAAAATAATGCTGTTGACAGCTTTTTGATTATATAATGAGATTTGTCATACTTTTTAACCATAAGTGTTTATGCACAATAAGTATTTGTCAAAAATGATATTTCTCGTACAATGAATTGTAGAGGATGGTGATATCAATGAAAAAAATCATAACTGTTATCATAAGTCTATTTATTATGGTATGTCTTGTTGTAGGAGTGAATGTTTTTGTTCTTGACCGTTTTTCTCATGATGAAGAGAATGTTTCACAATATCAGAGTACTCTTCAGGATGATGAAAATCATACAGAGAGTGCATCAACTGTTTACATGACAAGTGAAATCACTCCCCAAAAGCTTGTCGATATCTATGAAGCTCTTAATTGGACACCTACAGGAGAAGTTGCCGTAAAACTATCAACAGGTGAACCACCAGCTAGTCATTATTTGGATCCCGAACTGATTAAAGATTTAGTCCAATAAGTTGATGGAACAATTGTTGAATGTAATACAGCTTATGGAGGGTCACGTAGCAATACAAGTATGCACTGTCAGGTAGCAGAAGATCATGGTTTTACTTCTATTGCAAATGTTCAGATTATGGATGAAAATGGTTCTATGAGCATACCTGTTCATCAGGGAGAACATTTAAGTGAAAATTATGTTGGAGAAGCTTTTGATGATTATGATTCTTATCTTGTCCTTTCACATTTTAAGGGACATGCCATGGCAGGATATGGTGGTGCTATCAAAAATATTTCCATTGGTTTGGCATCCAGTGAAGGAAAATCATGGATTCATACAGCTGGACAAAGTCATAGTGGTATTTCAGGGGATCAGGATGCATTTTTAGAATCAATGGGTGAAGCTAGTAAGGCAGTCAGTGATTATTTGGATAATGGCAATCGTATTGTTTATATTAATGTTATGAATCATTTGTCAGTTGACTGTGATTGTGATGGGAATCCAGCAGAACCAGATATGCATGATATTGGTATTTTGGTTTCAACTGATCCAGTGGCTTTAGATAAAGCTTGCATAGATTTGGTATATAATGCACAAGATGGTCAGTCTTTAAGAGAACGTATTGAATCACGCAATGGATTGCATACATTAGAATATGCACAACAGATTGAACTAGGTAATCAAACTTATCATTTGATGAATATTGATGATGGAAACAATTAGACAACAGTTTATTTATTTCTGGTATTATTTTGATATTCAGTTCAGACAGATTTTTATTTATTGGATAATCGGAATTTTGATTGGTTCATTCATTTCAGTTTTTATTAAGGATAAAATTTTTCATCTGGCTGGATGATTGATTTCTAAGGATTATGGAATCCTTGGCCTTTTACTGGCAGCTATGTTAGGTATATTATCACCGCTCTGTATGTATGGAACTATTCCTATTGCAGCAAGTTTTGCTAAAAAGGGGATGCATCAGGATATATTGGCAAGTTTTATAATGAGTTCTATATTACTTAATCCACAATTGTTGATTTATAGTGCTGCTCTAGGAAATATCGCCATGCTTATAAGATTGAATGTTTCCATAATGGGAGGTTTTCTAGCAGGGTTACTTGTGAGAATAATATTTAAAGAGCAGAATTTCTTTTGTTTTGATCGTTTTGAATCTTCAACAAATCGTGATACTGATCCCAATATAATATGGAGGTATTTAAAGAATGTTGGACGCAATATTAAGGTGACAGGTCCGTATTTTTTACTAGGAATTGTTTTAACGGCTTTATTTCAGATGTATGTTCCCCAAGATTTATTTGCTCATCTCTTTGTCCATCGAGGTTTCGGTTTGCTGATGGCAGCAACATTAGGTGCTCCCGTATATGTTTCTGGTGGTGGAACTATTCCGTTACTTAATGATTGGCTTCATCGTGGTATGAGTTTAGGCGCTGGAACTGCTTTTATGGTGACTGGTCCAGCAACCAAAATAACCAATCTTGGTGCTTTAAAGATTATCTTAGGCGCAAAACATTTTGTTTATTATATGATTTATGTCATAGCTTATGCTTTAATAATAGGTAGTGCCATAGATATTTTCGGTATCACAATATCAATATCATAGCAAATAGGCATAACATGATATAACAGATAGGTATTCGTCAAAGTCTCAATGATATAGTAAAATATTTTTGGATAAGGAGGTTATCGTAATGAAGAAAAATCTTGGACCGGCATTAGCTTTATATCCAATGCCTATAGCTGTGATAGGAGCTCATGTTCAAAATAAACCGAATTGGACTCTGGTAGCTCATGTGGGTATTGTTTCACATGATAGTGTATTGGTCAGTCTAGCAAAACCACATTATATTAATCAAGGAATTTTAGAAAATAAACGTTTATCTATCAATCTTGTCAATCAGTCTTTTTTAGAAAAGGCTGATTATGTTGGAAGTGTAAGTGGTCATAAGGTAGATAAATCTCAGGTATTTGACTATAGTATGAGTGATCAGGGAGTTCCTATCATTAATGATTCTCCATTAGTTATTGAAGGATCAGTTGTAGATGTGTATGAATATGAGAATTTTGATAATTTTATTGTTAAAATAGAAAACACCTATGTCGATGAAGATAAGTTGAATGATCAGGGCAAAATTGATTACCAGAAAGTCAATCCAATTTTATTTGATTTTCCAAATTATGAATATTTATCATTAGGTCAAGTCGTTGGAAAATGTTTAAAACTTCATGATAAAAAGAATGATTAGTTGATGAAAGCATATAAAAAAGCAGGTCAAATTTCACTGCTTTTTTATATGCTTTGATGGATCTTGTTGTAGAATTTTTATTTAAAGTATCTCTGATTTCAAATGAGTGTAAAAAAGAGACGAATCATATTGATTCAGTCTCTTCAGGCTGTTGACAAAGTAAAAAAGTCAACAGCTTTTTGTTTTCAAATAAAAGAGTATATGGTATTATATCTATTGTCGTGGATGACTTCTTTCCAAATACGCAAATTTTGAGGCTCCACGACCTTTTATTTTATCATCATGTCATGAAAATATGATATAATGTAAGTGCGTATTTGGAGGTAAAATATTATGGCAATGACATGTTTAAATAATCGAAAAAATGACAGCTTTATTTTGAGTACTATAGATGAATTAGTACCATCGGATCACAAGGTAAGAGAGCTTGAGGAAGCCATTGACTGGACATTTATTTATCCACTGGTGAGACCGCTCTACAGTTCTTTTGGAAGACCAGGTATCGATCCGGTGGTACTTTTTAAAATGCTTTTTATTAACTTTACATTTGGTATCCATTCCATGAGAAGAACATGTGAAGAAATAAAGGTCAACCTTGCCTACAGGTGGTTTTTAGGATTGTCCATTGATGATGAGGTTCCAAACTATTCAACCTGGTCACAGAACTATATCAGAAGATATGGAGATTCGGAAATTTTCGATGAAATTTTCAACAGGATCATCAAAGAAGCCATAGCATATGATTTTGTGGATCTTGATACAGTATTTGGAGATGGAACACATCGAAAAGCCAACGCCAATAATAGAAAACACGAAAACAAGGTCGTAGAGATCGTCAAGAAACATTATGATGATGAACTTCTGAAAGAAATCAACAAAGATAGAGAAGAACATGGAAAGAAAGCATTAAAGGAAACAAAGGATATAGAGCTTGCATATGATGAAGAAACAGGAGAACTGATTGAAGGAAAAGGGGCAAAATCAATAAAGGTAAGCAAAACAGATCCAGAAAGCGGATGCTTTCATAAGGGAGAAAAACAGAAATGCTTTGCATATACAAACCTGACGTTCTGTGATAGACATGGATTTGTATTGCATAATACAGTAGCACCAGGCAATCAGCACGATAGTGTTGT